>JAGGUH010000026.1 GCA_021158645.1 bacterium
CCCTTTAAAAGAGGTCTCTTTTTTTGTAGTAAATAATAGTTGCATACAAAATAAAATTGCGTTTTTTTGTTGTATTGTATTATAACTTTTTGAAAATAATAAAATTTATAATTATAAATCTTTCATTTTATTTTTTTCTTGCTAAAATAAAAATATGAGATTTTTTCTTTTGGATTTAGATTATATAATTGATACTTCGGGGAAAACAAAAGCCCGTTTATTTGGAAAAAATGAAAAAGGAAAACTAATTAAAACTTTGGTTGATTTCTCTCCTTGTTTTTTTGTTTTGCCAAAAAAAGGAAAAGAAAAAGAAGTTATAAAAGATATCGAAAAAATTCTTTCTCAAAAAAAGAAAAAAATAAAAAAAATAAAAATAGTTAAAAGAAAATTAAATGGCGAAGAAAAAAGTTTTATTAAAATCACTTGTTTTCGACCGCCGGATACTTCAAAAATAAGAGATATTGTTAAAAAATTAGAAAAAAAGAGGAGTGGTAAAGGAACGGTTTTAGAAGAATATCAATATTCGCTTTCTTTTTCGGATTCTTTTTTGCTTGAAAACAAACTTTATGAACCAACCTGGATCGAAGAAAAAAATGGAAAAATTTTTCCAGTTAATCTTGAAAAAGAGCCACAATTAAAAACAATTGCTTTTGATATCGAGATTGATATTGAAAATGGAAAAGAAAAAATCATTATGATTTCTTATTTTGGGGAGAATTTTAAAAAGGTAGTCACTTATAGAAAAAAAGGCAGATATCCTAATTTTGTAAAAATAGTAAAAAACGAAAAAGAACTTTTAGAAGATTTTGAAAAAACTATTAAAGAAAAAGATCCAGATATTATTTTAACTTACAATGGAGACGCTTTTGATTTTCCAATGATAAGAAAAAGGGCAAAGGAATATAAATTAAAATTAAAAATTGGAAGAGTTGATAATGAATTTAGATTTTTAAGAAGAGGAAGGTCTTCGGCTGCCTCAATTACTGGAAGAGTTCACCTTGATCTTTTTCCTTTTATAAATAATATCCTTTCTCCAAATTTAGAGACCGAAGTTTTGACTTTAAACGCTGTCTCTGCGGAACTTTTAGGAGATAAAAAAATTGAGATGGATTTTCAAGAATTACTCGAAGCATGGCGAAAGAAAAAAAATTTGCAAAAATTAGTTTTATATTGCTTAAAAGACTCTGAACTTACTTTTCGACTTTTTAATTTGCTTTCTTCTCAAATTTTTGAACTTTCAAAAATTTCAGGTCAAATTCTCTTTGATGTCTCAAGAATGACTTATTCACAACTTGTAGAAAGTTTTCTCACTAAAAAAGCCCATTTTTTAGAAGAAATCATTCCCAATCAGCCAAAATTTGATGAAATTTTAAAAAGAAAACAATTTACTTTTCAAGGCGGTTATGTTAAAGAACCAATCGGCGGACTTCACCAAAACATTGCTGTAGTTGACTTTCGTTCACTCCATCCTTCAATTATTGCCACTTTTAATATCTCTCCAGAAACTTTAAATTGCGCTTGCTGTAAGGGCGATGGCTTTAAAGTGCCCGAAACTAATCTCTGGTTTTGTAAAAAGAAAAAAGGATTTGTTTCTTCGGTTATTAAAGATCTTTTAGAAGAAAGATGGAAAATTAAAAAGAAAATGAAAAAAGAAAAAAAGAATTCAAGAAAATACTATCTTTTAGATGCCCGACAACATATTATAAAAACTATTGCCAATGCTACTTATGGCTATTTTGGTTTTCCGGCTTCTAAATGGTATTGTCGAGAATGTGCCGAAGCAACAGCGGCTATCGGTCGGGATTTAATAAAAAAAGTCATTCACCAAGCAGAAAAAGAATTTATTGTTGTTTATAGTGACACTGATTCAGCCCTTCTTAAACCTAATAAAGACAACGAGAAAAAATTTAAAGAAAAAATTAAAAATTTTCTTTCTAAAATCAACAAAGAACTTCCCGATTTAATAGAACTTGATTTACAAGGATTTTATAAAAGAGGAATTTTTATTCCCAAAGGTTTAATTAAAGGCACCGCAAAAAAAAGATATGCTCTTTTAGATGAAAAAGATCAACTTTTGATAAGAGGACTTGAGACCGTAAGAAAAGATTGGTGCAATCTGGCAAAAAATTTGCAAAGGAAAATTTTGGAATTTGTTTTAAAAGAGGAAAACATAGAAAAAGCCAAAAAATATGTCAGAAAAATTATTGATAGCTTAAAAAAGAAAAAAGTTGACTTGAAGGATTTAGTTATTTATGAGCAACTAACCAAACCAATTGAAGAATATAAATCCCTCTCTCCTCATTTATCTTGCGCTAAAAAAATGAGAGAAAAAGGCGAAGAAGTTGAACCAGGAACAATTATTATGTTTGTAATTTCAAAAAGAGGAGAAACAATTTCTGAAAAAGCCATTCCTTTTGAATGGGCAAAAATCTCTGATATTGATATTAACTATTATATTTACCATCAAATCATTCCCGCTGCTTTAAGAATTTTAGCCGTTTTTGATATTAAAGAGAAAGATTTAATTTAAAAAGCCGCTCTTTTTTCAAAAAGCGGCTGATGTTTTTTAAAAAAAACTTTTAAAAAAAACTTTCCAGGAACTCTTGAACAAAACGATTTTTAGAAAGAAGAATCAAAGGAGACAATAAAAAAATCCACTTGGGGATAAAAACGATATCCCCAGGATAGGAAATGTCTGATGAAAAAATATAGAGAATGCCAGCGATGAGGTAGAGCAAGAGAAGGCAAAAGGAAAAAACCCCAGTAAAAAAGCCTATCACTAAAAAAGATTTTTTCATTCTCTTTCCCTCCTTATAAATTTTATTTTTACCGTTTTTATATTACCAAAAAATTTCGTAAATGTCAATAGGATATAAGAGAGTTTAATTTAAAAAAGCCGCTCAAAAAAGAGCGGCTGATATTCTTTCTGTCTAATCTAAAATTTCATCTAAAAAGGGATTGTACTAATTTATGCTTGCCGAGGAATATCAAAGGAGACAATAAAAAAACCCATCTTGGAACAAAAACAACGTCTCCAGCAGAATAGAAGGCAACAGAGGAAATATTACAAAGAAAGTAAGTCAAAATGTACGAGAGAAGCAAGCAAAAGGAAAAAACCCCAGTAAAAAAGCCTATCACTAAAAAAGATTTTTTCATTCTCTTTCCCTCCTTATAAATTTTATTTTTACCGTTTTTATATTACCAAAAAATTTCGTAAATGTCAATAGAGCATAG
>JAGGUH010000073.1 GCA_021158645.1 bacterium
ACAAAAATCAGATTGATAAACTAATTACACAAATCACAAATGGTCGCAGAGATTTTGATTTTGAAGTTTATTTTTCCGAAGTATTCCACGAAAAAGGCGGTTTTGATATAGTAATTGGAAATCCGCCTTACATTCAATTACAAAAAAGATTTGATAATCATCGCAAATACGCAGATTTATGCAAAGACCAAAATTTTGAAACATTTGATAGAACTGGGGATATATATTGTCTATTTTATGAAAGAGGAAATCAACTTTTAAAAGACGATAGACATCTTATTTTTATTACTTCCAATAAATGGATGCGGACTAAATATGGTGAAAAATTGCGAAAATATTTGGCAGAAAATACAACTCCAAAATTTTTGATTGATTTAGGTCCGGGAGTTTTTGAAAGTGCTACTGTTGATACTTGTATTTTGCTTTTTCAAAAAGGTAAAAGAAACGAAAAATGTATTGCTTGTGATGTTAAAGATAACTTAGCCAAATTAAGCATTTCTCTAAAAGATTATATAGAAGAAAATAAAATTGAATTAAAAAACTTTACCAGCAATGCTTGGATAATTTTAAGCCCGATTGAGCAAAGAATAAAAGAAAAAATTGAAAAAATCGGTATCCCGCTTAAAAATTGGGACATAAAAATAAATCGTGGTATTTTAACTGGTTTTAATGAAGCTTTTATCATAGACGGCAAAACTAAAGACGAACTAATTAAAAAAGATCCGAAAAGCGCAGAAATTATCAAGCCAATTTTGCGTGGAAAAGATATTAAGCGCTATTATGCTAAATTTGCGGATAAGTGGCTAATTGCAAGCCATAATGGCTACATAAAGGAAAACGGAGAAATTGTTGAAGCGGTAGACATTGAGAATTATCCAGCAATTAAAGAATGGCTTGATAGATATTGGAAAAAAATTTCTAAACGCCAAGATAAAGGAAGAACACCATACAATCTAAGAGATTGTGCTTATTGGCAGGAATTTGAGAAGGAGAAGATTGTATATGGACAATTTAGAAAGGGTTCTTATGCTTTTATAAAACAACATTGTTTTTTGGGTAGTAATGAATATTTAATAACTTCTGATACTGTAAATTTGAAATATTTAATTTCGGTACTTAATTCAAAATTATCTTATTATTATTTATCAATGATTGCTAATAATTTAGGACGTAGCACATCGATAGCTCAAAAAAGTATTTTTGTTAAATTGCCGGTTCCCGAAATTTCAGAATTACAACAAAAACCATTTATAAAATTAGTGAATCAAATTTTAGAAATTACCTCTCAGCCAAATTATAATCCAAATAATCCATCAGCCAAACAAAAAAAATTAGAAACTGAGATAGATAAATTGGTTTATAAATTATATGATTTAAGTGAGAAAGAGAGAAAGATTGTTGAAAAAAAATAAACGAAATATTTAGATAATTTAAAGATGATGAGTAAAATAAAAAGTAAAAGAAAATATAAAAGAAAATATAAAAAGTTATTAATATATAAAAAAGTCGCTAACAGCGACTTTTTTATATATTGTGGAAAGAAACTAATATCTCGTGAAGTGTAGATATTTGACAAATAATTCTTTCTGAGTATAATAGTATGAGAGTAGCGATAAACAAATAGATAAGGAGTATGTATTAAAAGCTAAAAATAAAGTATTTTTATAAATTTTAACAAAAGGTCGGTTTTTGTTTGATTTAAAAAAAATAATATGAATTATAATTTTGAAGAATTTACAGAAAGAAATACTAGACGAGAAAATCGTATTACCATAACAAGGTCATATTCAATAGGTCTTCCTCAATATTTCTTTGAGAAGAACAAGATTTATGATTTTAAATATGCGGTTTTGTTTTTTGATAAAAAAAATGGGGTTATAGCAATCCATTTTACAAACGAAGAAAAAGAAAATGCTTTTAAAATTATGAAATCTAAAAAAGGTTATGGAGGTCATATTGTAGCAAGAAGTTTCTTCACTTATTACGATATTAATCCTAAAATATATTACGGCAGATACGAATGGGAGAAATACAATCTTGAAGGAGTGGGTGAAGTTTTTATTATTAAACTGAAAAAGAGAAACAAAGATAAAGAGTAAGCCAGCTGAGAAATGAGATAGCTGGCCGTAAAGGTCGATTACTCTTGATGAAGCAATTGGTAAAATTAGATTATTATGAGTATGAATAAATTAACGCTTAAGATAAGATTTACTCTAGAAAATATTAACGAGGTACCGAACCAAGCAGGGGTTTATATTTTGTGGAGAGGTGTAAATAGAAAGCCATATATTGGTAGCGCTGGCGCAGGTAGGCTTAGAAGTAGATTGCTTGAACATTTGAGGCAAAGAGATAGAAGGGGGATTACAAGTTTTCAGTATAAACTTACGGGTAGTACAAAAGAAGCTCGGAGATGGGAAAAGTATTACAGAGATAAATTGAATCCCGAGCAGAGGATTTAATTAAAGGTCGAAATTGAATCATGCTATCAATGCGAAATTAATAATTAAACAGATCGTTAAAATAAAATTATGGCTAAAAAAGTAACGAGTAAAAGAGTTGCTAAAATAGCATCGAAAGTTTTGAGAGATAAAAGAACGGGGAGGAAATCGAAATCTACCGCAGGGAGTGCGTTATCGCAACGAGAAAAAGTAAAAAGAAGAAAAAGAAGGAAATAAAAACAGAGCTAAGGTTTGGCTACGATTTTCTAGAGATCGTAGCCGCCTTAGCCCCATCAATTTGATTATATCTCATTATGGAAAATAATCAAACAAAAATTAAATCTAAAAATTCCTCCCGTAATTTACTTTTGCCGAAGTTGATGAGCGGGGAGGTGAAGGTATGATTTATGAAAAAAGAAATCGTAACAAAAAACTTAAAAGATTCTATGAATCGGTATGCACAAAAATTAGATGAAAGATTGAGGAACAAAGATTATGATGGAGTAATTACTATTTCTAAGACATATTTAGAATCTGCCATAGATTATTTTAGTGATTTTTTGCTAGAAGATGTTGATAATCCAATAAAAAAGAAGCAACTGCCGGATAAGTTTCATTACTTGAAAAAATTCGTGAGGTTATATCCGGAAAAGGAGACTAATGATAAAATGAAAGCAATTCTAGAGTCTTTGTCAAAAATAGTTGGAAGTTTACATTTTGTTGCTAATGAATTAGGTGATAGACACTCATCTTTATTGCTTCCAAAGCCATACGAAGCAAAATTTATAGCTGATTTATCTAAAATATTTGTGGAATTTTTATATGAAAGAATAAATTTTTTGTATCACAGATATCCAGATTCAACTTCAAATTACATTTACAAAAAGATAATAAGAATACTAGAAAAAGGAGGCAATCGAAACCTAAGCAGAGGAGATCTTCTTAAATTAGAAGGAATTAAAAATCTGTTTTCTACTTTTGAGAATGATTCTTATATTCTTAATATTTTAAAAAATAAATTCATTCGAGATTATGAAATAGAAAGTTTTAGAGAAAACGATATATTCTTCTCTGCTATGCGGTTGTTTTTTGATAGTTTAACAAAAAAAGATGTAAGGAATGTGTTTCAAAAATGCAGAGATAATGATCAAACTTTTCCTTTGTGGGGGCATTTGATAAGTTTTCTTTTTGCAGTAAAAAAATTAAAGCCCAGTGATTTCTGGGATAAAGAAATGGAGAATTTTATTGGTAAAGTTTCTTTTAAAAAAACAATCGGGGATGAGATAAAAAAATTTAAGTATATGTTTGACGTCGGTTGATTAAAGAAATACTTAAACTTGCCGAAAACAATTTAACTAAGCAACCAGTTATTGATTGGTTTAAGCAACTTGGCCATGAATACAAATTTGGGCCGGATATTTCTACTAGTGAAATTTTAGAATTAAAAACCAATTTTGCTAACTGGGAGGATTCGGGGCTATAAAAGGTTGAGAAAATTGAAAAAAGAACGAACAAAAAACATTCTCACATTCTTAAGAATGTGAGAATATCGAGAAAAGTATAAATTCGAAAAAATTAATTGAGAAATAACTATTCAATTTTAAACAAAACATTGAAAAAGAAAATTATAGAATGTTGCACTTGTGTTGCATTTATGATAAAATGTAACAGAAAGAGCAAAAAGTGTTACATTTATGAAGATAATTCCAGCAAAACCTTCAAAATTACCGGTAAAAATAAATATTGGTTTTTTTGCTCATGAGTTGGCGGAAGCATCTTTTGAATTGGGAAAGTTAGATGGTTTACAAAGGGACCTTCAGAATTCTTCTCTATTGATTTCGCCATTAACGGCAAAAGAAGCAACAGTTAGTTCTAAAATTGAAGGCACCAGAAGTACTGTTTCTGATGTTTTTATGTTTGAGGCAATTAGTGAAGGAAAATACAACGATACTATTGAAGTAGTTAATTACAGAAAGGCGATGGTTTGGGCTATGAAGGCTTTAAAATATAGAGAATTAAATCTTTCTTTTATTAAAGAACTTCACAATATTCTTTTAAAAGGAGCAAGGGGAGAGAGGTACAGAGGTGAATTTAGAAAAGAACAGGTATTTATTGGAGAGAAAGGAGCAACAATAGAGAAGGCAACTTATATACCTCCAGAACCATTTTTAATTCAAGAATATATGGAGAATTTGGAGGACTATATTTTGAATTTTAAAGAGAACCCTTTAATAAAATCGGCAATTATTTATTATCAATTTGAGGCAATTCATCCTTTTAGAGATGGCAATGGACGCATTGGAAGGTTGTTGATTCCTTTATATCTTTATCAGCAAGCACTACTTTATCAGCCGATTTTATTTTTAAGCGGTTATTTTGAAAGAAATAGAAACCAATATATTGATACTTTGCATTTGGTTGATGTAGAGCAGAATTATGAGAAGTGGATAAAATTTTTCCTTATTTCTGTTAAAAAACAATCAGAAGAAACCCAAAAAATTATTAATAAAATAAAATCTCTCAATAATGAAGTAAAAAAAATAGCACAAGAAATAAAATCTCCTTATATTGGTCAGGTTGTAGATTTTATTTTTGAAAAACCAATATTTAATATCTCTGATTTATCAAAGGCAATTAAATCAAACAGAGTAACTGCTTCAAGGTTAACTAAAAGATTGTTAAGTAAAAAAATTATTAATTCCTTTGTTCCTCCAGAGAAGAAAAGAAAACTTTTTGTTTTTAGTCATTTAATTAGGTTGCTAAATTATTAGATATTTCCATATAGATTTGAGATTTCTCTATGATTGGTAATAATCAGGCAATTTGTCTTTCGTTGTTAAAACTTAGTCTTTACATTTTGCCAACTGGGAGGATTTGAAATTAGAAAAATAAAAATTAAAAGAATTAAGAAAGAACAAACAACAAAACATTCTTACATTCTTAAGAATGTGAGAATGTTATAAACATTTTATAATTTTATAAGTTGCCCTTATAATTTTATAAGTTATTAAATTTGATAGTAAACTATCTTAGTGAATTGTAAAATTTGGTAGATTTGAGAAATTAATTAAACTTTAAATATGAGTAAAAATAATTTCCAAAAAGGCGAAATAGTTATTTACAAAACTCCTAAAAATGAGGTTGAGGTTGAGGTGCGATTTGAAAAAGAAACTGTTTGGTTAAGGCAAGATGAAATTGCTCGTCTCTATGGCAAAGAGCGTTCTGTTATTACGAAGCATATTAATAATATTTTTAGAGATAAAGAAGTGGATAAAAAAAGCAATGTGCAAAAATTGCACATTGCTGGTTCTGATA
>JAGGUH010000028.1 GCA_021158645.1 bacterium
CTCGTTAACCCGTTAACTCGTTAATAAATAATAAAACAATAAATTAGATTTGTCATTTGACATTTGAAATTTGACATTTATTTATAATTATGGCTTCGCGACAACTTTCAAGATCAATCGTTCTTCAATCTTTATATGAATGGGAGATTTTAAAAAGAAAAAAAAATTTAGTAAAAATTTTAGAAAAAAATCTAAAAGAATTTGGAGTCGGGCTTGACCCGGTATTCACCTACCAACTTACTCAAAAAATAATTGAGCATTTAGAGAAAATTGATAAAATTATTAAAAGTGCCGCACCCCAATGGCCTGTCGAACAAATTAATCCAGTTGATAGAAATATTTTGAGAATTGGAATTTGTGAATTAGTTTTTGGAAACAAAAAAGAAGTGCCGCCAAAAGTAGCCATCAATGAATCCGTAGAATTAGCCAAGACATTTTCTTCTGACTCCTCAAGAAAATTTATTAATGGAGTTTTAGGCACTATTTATAGAGAATTAGAAAAAGTTAACAAAGAAGATAACGAATCTAATAAAAAAAATGAACCATAAAGCAATTTCTGAAATTGAAAAAAAAATAGGAGTTGAATTCAAAAATAAGAATTTATTACTCCAAGCATTTTGCCACCGTTCTTATCTCAATGAACATCCAGAGTGGAAATTAGGTAATAATGAAAGATTGGAATTTTTAGGAGACGCTGTTATTGAAATTTTAGTTACCGAATATCTCTTTTTTAAATTTCCTGAAGCCGAAGAAGGATTTTTAACAAATTTAAGAGCCGCATTGGTAAACTTTCAAAATTTATTTTCAGTAGCAGAAAAATTAAATCTTGAGGGATATCTTTTGCTTTCAAAAGGAGAAAGGAAAGATAATAAAAAAAGCAAAGAATCAATTCTTGCTGACGCTTTTGAAGCATTAGTTGGAGCAATTTATTTAGATCAAGGAAAAGAAATTGCTAAAAAATTTTTAGAAAAATTTCTTTTTCCAACATTAGAGGAGGTTTTAAAAAATAAAAGTTTTAAAAATCCAAAAAGTTTATTTCAAGAAAAATCACAAGCAATTTTAAACATTACCCCTGAATATCAAACTCTTAAAGAATGGGGACCAGACCATAATAAAACTTTTGAAGTCGGAGTATTTTTAAAGAGGAAATTAATTGCTAAAGGTATTGGTTCTTCAAAACAAGAAGCAGAGTTAGAAGCAGCAAAAAAAGCGCTGGAAAAAACTGGTTGGACTATTTTTTAAAAAATGGTTTCTCCAAATTTTTCTTTGAAGGCGTTAGAAATAATTGGTTTCAAGTCCTTTTTAAAAAGGACTTATTTAGAATTTTCAAAAAAAATTACCGCAATTATTGGACCAAATGGCGCTGGAAAATCAAATGTTGTAAATGCAATTGATTGGGTAATGGGGCAGAAAGAAACAAAAATCATTCGTTCTCAAAATTTAAGTGATTTAATTTTTTCAGGGAAAGAAAATAATGCCGGTTTTGCTCAAGTAAAATTAATTTTTAATGATAACGAGAAAGAAGTCGAAATTAAAAGAAAAATAAAAAGAGATGGGGTCTCAGAATTTTTTTTAAATCAAAAAAAGGTTCGCCAAAGAGACATTGTTGAGTTTTTAGCAGCAAAAAAAATTGGCACTAAAGGATTTTCAATTTTAAATCAAGGAGAAGCCGATCGAATTTTTTATCGGAGTCAAGAAGAAAGAGCCATAATGCTCAAAGAAGTTTTAGGTCTTAAGCCATATTTCTTAAAAAAAGAAAAGGCAAAAAGAGACCTAGAAAAATGTCAAAACAATTTAAAAGAAGTTTTAATTGTTTTTAACCAACTTTTGCCTCGTCTTCGTTCTTTAAAGTGGCACCTAACTCGCGCAAAAAAAAAGAAAGAACTTGAAAAAAAATTAAAAGAAAATCAATGGCTTTATTTCTCGCAACGATATTTAAGAAGTTTCTCAGAAATACCTAATTTTGAAGAAAAAGAAGAGTTTTTAAAAAAGGAATTTGAAAAATTAAAAAAAGAAGAAGAAAGTTTAGAACTTTTAATTTCTCGAGAAAAGGAATTCGAAAAAGACAAAGAAATAGAATTACTTGAAAAAGAAAAAAGAGAAATTTTTTCAAAAAAAGAAAAATTACTTTTTGAATTAGGAAAAAAGGAAGCAAAAATTTCTTTTGAAAAAGAAGAAATAAACTGGAAAGAATTAGTAGTTGAATTAAAAGAAAAAATTGAAGAAATTTTAAAAAATTTTTCTAAACTTTCTTTAGAAGAAATAAAGAGAGTGCTCAACTTAATTTTAGAAAAAATCAAAAATCCTCAAAAAACAAAAATCGAAGAAAAAAAAGAAGAAAACACTCAAGAAATAAAAAAAGAAATTGAACTTTTAACTTCTAAAATTGAAGAAATCAACAAAAAACTAAATCTACTTTCAGAAGAAAAAGACAGATTTCAAAAAAACTATCAAGAATTTTTTAAGAAAAAATCCTTAATTCAAGAAAAAATTTATCAAGTTCAAAGAAAACTTGATAGAATTAATTTTGAAAAAGAAAAATTCCAAATAAAAAGAAAAAGTTTTTTTGATGATCTAAAAGAATCCAAAATTGAAAAAGAATTTTTTTTAGAAAAAATAAAAGAAGAAAAGTTAATTCCTGATATTGATTTAGAAAAACTTTCGAGATTAATTATTCGACTTAAAGGAGAAATTGCTTCCATTGGAAAACTTCCCGATGAAGTTTTAAAAGAAGCAAAAGAGGTTGAAGAAAGATATCAGTTTTTAAAAGAGCAAATCCAAGATTTAACTTCGGCTAAAAAAGATTTAGAAAAATTAATAAAAGAACTCGAATTAAAAATTCAAAAAGAATTTTATCAGGGAATTTCAGGAATCAATAAAGAATTCAATCGTTTTTTTGAAGTTTTATTTGGAAAAGGAAAAGTTGCTTTAAAGCCAACCAGAATTCAAAAAGGAGAGTTTTTAGAAAATCAAAAAAATGAAATTTTAAAAACAGATAAGGACGAATTTTCGGAAGAACCTTCTTCTTTAATCTTGGGAATAGAAATTGAAATTAATTTAGCAAAAAAAAATATAAAAAATATCCAACTTCTTTCTGGGGGCGAAAAAGCACTGGTTTCTTTAGCGCTTCTATTTGGAATTATTTCCTATTCAAAGCCACCTTTTGTAATTTTAGACGAAGTTGATGCTTCTTTAGATGAAAAAAATTCCCAAAAAATATCTGAAATCATTAAAGAACTATCAAAAACAACTCAATTTATAATTATTACTCATAATCAATCTGTAATTCAAATTGCTGATATTTGGTATGGGATATTAATGAAAAATGGTATTTCTCAAATAATTTCTTATAAACTTCCAGAAAATACTTCGCCTTAAAAAATTAAATAAAACAAACTAAAAAAGTAAGAGACATAATTAAAAAAATATTTTTCAAATCATTATATAAAAAGCAGATTTTATACTTCTTGTTTTAAAAAAATATAGAAAGTTTATCAACAAATTTCTGAATTAATTTTTTTGAGGTTTAAAATATTATTTTGATATTGATATCAATCTAAAATTAAATTTCTTTGAGTGTAATTCTTATTTGATTCCTCTTTTGATTTCAACTATTTGAACACTTTTTGGCTTAAAGTTTCTTTTCAGAATTTCAAATGCTTTATAGGGTTTTGTTTTTCCACAAGTAAAAATATCAATGGCTAAATAGTTATGTTCTGGCCAATAATGTAAGGAAATATGAGATTCGGCTAAAAGCACTGCGGCAGAAAATCCTTGTGGTTTGAATTTATAAAAAGTTTTTCCAACAACAGTGGAATTCGATGCTTCTGCGGCTTCCTCTAAAACTTTTAATATTTTTTTAGTTGATTTAATCCATTGAATTTGCCAAAATTCACATATCAAATGAACACCGGCTCTTTTTATTGCCATAAAAAAATGCCTGTCCTTTCTCTAAAAATATCTTTCCCTTAATTTATTAAAGTTTGAGAGAATGATAGTTTTAGAAAAAGGAGCAAGCACTTTTTAAATTATTCGACCTCTAAAATCTTTTTTTTCATTTATTCTTGTTTCTGGTTTAAATACTCTTATTTTATAGATTGCTCCTCGACCCTCACCTATTCTTTCTAAAAGATTTTTAATACAAAGTTCTTGTAAGTCATATCTAATTGTCCTTGAAGAGGTATCAGGAAAAACTTCCAAAATTTCAGAAATTTTTGCCTGTCCTCTATTCTTTTTTAAAAAGTCGAAAATTGCTTTTTGTCTCGATGGAAGTTTCTTTGAGGTTGCTTCTATTTCTTTTGGTAACTTAACCTCGTCCTCACTTTTTCCAAAGGCATCAGACAAATCTGGCTCTTTTTGCTCTGATAAAGCAAAAGTTAATTCCACTATTTCTTCTTTCATTCTTCCCAGTTCTTGAGAAAGAATTTCATAGTTTATTAAGCGAAGAAAACCTAAATTTGTTGCAACCTTTAGAGTGGAATCAAGAGACTTTAAATAAAGCAAACTAACTTTATAATTTTCAAACGAAAGAGAATCTAAAAAATCTAAACTATAATTTTTAATTCTTTTTTTCAGAATTTCAGGAAAATTGTCTGAAACCTGCCAAATTGCTGAAACGATTTTTGTGGCTCGAAACAAAAATTGATTCATAATTTTAAAAAATTTCTTTTAAATTTTTTATTATATAAAAATAATTAAATTTTTTTTTAAGTCAAATTTTAAAAAATAATTTAAATTTTAAATATGATTAGAAAATTTAAAAAACACAAACTAAAAACTTAAAAATTCAAACCAATACCAAATGATAAATGATAATCTAATTCTAATTTATTGTTTTATTATTTATTAACGAGTTAACGGGTTAACGGGTTTTCAATGTTATAATTTCGAAATCCGAAATTCGAAACAATAACCAAAATTTAAATGTTCAAAATGCCCACCCCCTC
>JAGGUH010000011.1 GCA_021158645.1 bacterium
CATTTAAAATGTTAGATATAATTGCTTTTCAAAAAAGCGATAATGATTTTGCCCAAGAAATGCAAAAAGCAAAAGAAAAATTATTTAAAAATTTTAAACATATACCACAAGAAATGGCAGAATTCACCACTTTCATTTCATGCTCATATCTTGATTAGAAAATACTAATGTATCTATCGATTCTCTGTTAAAAATAGTGATAATTTTTTTAAAATTTAGTTAAATTTCTTTTAAAAACTCTCAAAATAATAGATTTTCCTTAAGTTTTTGAATTCTAAAAGATATTTTTTAAAAAATTTTTTAAAAATAAATTAAAATAAATTTAGAAACAGAGAAACAAGATAAAAAATGATATAAATTTTTATTTGCTCTTGATTAAAAATTAATGTTTGTTTAAAATACCTTAAAGTATGATTCAAGAATATCATTTTGGAGAAATAAAAATAAATGATAGAATTTATCGTTATGATATTTGTCTTGATTGGAGAGGAGAAGTTTTAAAATGGGAAAGAAAAGAAAGCCATTGGGTTGATCTAAAAGATTTAGAAATTGCCTTAAAAGATCAACCAGAAATCATTATTATTGGTACTGGCGCTTATGGGATTGTAAATATCTCTGATAAAGTTCAGGAAAAACTTAAAAATTTAAAAATTGAACTTATAATTGTTCCAACAAAAGAAGCAATTAAAATTTTTGAAGAAAAAATAAAAACACAAAAAAAGGTTGTTGGACTCTTCCATCTTACCTGCTAACTTCTTTTTCCAACAATGAGCAAACAAGAAATTGTTATAAATCTTGCAAAAAAACTTTTAGGGAGAAAATACAAATATGGGGCTAAATTAGAAGAAGCCCCAAAATATTTTGATTGCTCTTCATTTGCTTGTTATCTTTTTAAACAAGTTAAAATAAATTTACCTCGATGCACCATTGAGCAAATTGAATCTGGAAGAGAAGTTTCTTTAGAAGAAATTCAACCCGGGGACTTAATTTTTGTTAAAGGAAGATATGGCCGCTATAATCCAAAATATCCAAATGGAGTTGGCCATGTAGGAATTTATATTGGCAACGGCTGGATGATTCACGCTTCTTCTAAAAAAAGAAAAAATAAAGAAATTGGAAAAGTTATCAAAACCTCATTGAAAAAATTTCTAAGATATGGTTTAAGAAGTATTCGTCGGATAATTGATTTTAAAGATCAAAAAATTCTTCTTCACTGCTGTTGTGGAATTTGTGCTATTTTTCCTATTAAAGTTTTAAAAAAAGAATTTAAGGAAGCAATTCTCTTTTTTTACAATCCAAATATTTGGACTCAAAAAGAGTATCAAAAAAGACTTGAAGTTGCAAAAAAAGTAAGTAAACTTTTAAAAGTAAAACTTATTGAAGGAAAATACGAACCAGAAAAATTTGAGAAAAAAGTTGCTTCTTTTCCATTGGTTAAGGAAGGAGAAAAAAGATGTCAGGAGTGTTATCATTTTCGGTTGATTGAAACCGCAAAATTTGCCAAAAAAAATCAATTCAATTACTTCGCTACCACCTTATCGGTCTCACCTCTTAAACCTTCAAAAATTATTAATCAAATTGGGAAAGAAATTTCAAAAAAATATAAAATCAATTTTTTTTCAAGAAATTTCAAAGAGAAAAATGGTTATCAGATCTGTTTGGATTTTGCAAAAAAACATCATTTGTATCGACAAAATTATTGCGGTTGCAAAGAAAGTTATCTAAAAAAATTAAATTAAATTTTTAAATTTAATTATGAACAAACTTTTTCCTCAAGATATAGAATTAATGCATCTTCCTTATTTTAAATTAGGGAATAGTTTTAATTCTAATAAAGAAAATGAAATCGTAATTCAGATAGGAAGAATCCCCCACCCAATGGAGAAAAATCATTATATTAAATGGATTGAGATTTGGCAAAACAACAAACTTTTAAGGAGAGAAGAATTTAATCCTTTAAGAGAAAAAGAAGCAAAAATATATTTTGTTGTCCCAAAAGATATTGATACCTCAAAAGAATTAACCGTTAAATCTTTCTGCAATCTTCACGGTTTATATCAAGCCAAGATAGATTTAACTCATCTTGATAAATTAGAAGTAGAAAAAGAATATTAATTATGAATTATCGCCCTTCAAAGGAGA
The DNA here is from genome assembly GCA_021158645.1 of bacterium. Lineage (GTDB taxonomy): Bacteria > Patescibacteriota > Minisyncoccia > UBA6257 > JAGGUH01 > JAGGUH01. The sequence goes on from JAGGUH010000011.1 coordinate 2,143, forward strand.
AATACTATTTAGAAATCGCTAAACAAGTGGCTCAAAGATCAACTTGTAAAAGAAGAAAATTTGGATCAGTGATTGTTAAAAACGATCAAATTGTGGCTACCGGCTATGTTGGTGCACCTCGAAAAACTAAAGATTGCTTTGAACGAGATGAATGTTTAAGGGAAAAATTAAATATTCCTCATGGACAACATTATGAACTATGCCGAAGCGTTCATTCTGAAATGAATGCTATTATTAATGCTGCTAGATCTGGAGTGAGTATTTTGGGAGGAGATATTTATATCTGGGGCGCCGATGAAAAAGGAAATCCAATAGATACTTTCCCCTGCTTTCTTTGTAAAAAGATAATTATTAATGCTGGACTTAAAAAAGTAATCTGCTCCCAAAAAAATAGGGATTATAAAATTTATAATGTTTCTGATTGGGTAAAAGAATGGCAAGAAAAAGATTTGATTAATGATAAAGAAAAATATCAATGATATTATAGAAATACAATAGAAATTTATTATTTAAAAAATTACAAATTATTTTAAGGCGCAAAGTTCAAAGCGCAGAGCGTAAAACTAATTATTCAAATTAAAATCTCAAAGCTCAAATGTCAAATCTCAAATCCAAATCTTAAATCTTAAATCTTAAATCTAAACTTTTAATGCCAAATGTCAAAAAAAATTCAAAATGCAAAAATCAAAATTCAAAATGACAATTCAAAATTCAAAAAGAATATCCCTCTCCCACCTTAATCCTCCCCCTCCCTCTGGGAGGGGGGAGGAAATAGGAGGGGGTGGGCATTTTGAACATTTAATTTTTGGTTATTGTTTCGAATTTCGGATTTCAAAATTATAACATTGAAAACCCGTTAACC
>JAGGUH010000002.1 GCA_021158645.1 bacterium
CTTTGATATCTTTTTCTCATCCCCCCTCTAACTCTCCCCCCTTCCCAAAGGGAAGGGGGGGAGAAAAAAAAGGATGTTCCCCCTCCGACTCTTGTCGGAGGGGGAGAAGGTTATTGTATTTCCTCCCCCTCCTCTGGAGGGGGAGGAGTAAGGTGGGGGAGATTTCTTTTTATTTCCCATCCCCCTCCTATATCCTCCCCCTTCCCAAAGGGAAAGGGAAGGAAGGAGGAGGTTCTCCCCTTTCCCAAAGGGAGGGGGAGAGAAAACAGGAAATTCCCTCTGATTCAAGTCGAAGGAGGAAAAAATAAAAAGTTCCCTCTGACATAAATTGGAGAAGAGAGAAACCTACCGTATTTCCTCCCCCTCCTTTGGAGGGGGAGGTTAGGAGGGGGAGATTCCTTACTGTTTTATTGATACCAATATTCTTTCAGTTCAATTCTCTTCGTTCCACCATTCTTTGGCGAAGGCAAAAAATATTCCTCCAAAAAGTCCAAGTAGAAGAGCGCAAATTGTATTTAGAATAATATTTGGCTTTATTGGTTTTTTAGAGATAGTTGGCTCTTTGATGACTTCGGTTGGTTGAAGAGTTGCTATTTGCTTTTGAAGAAAAAGTAATTTTTCTTGAAGATTATTTATTTCTTGTTCTTTTCTTTCTATTTTTTCTCTTGATTCAGAAAGAAAAAACTTTTCAGATAAAGTTCTTTTTTGAGGAGAAATACCTTCAAGAATTTTAACTCTTTCCTCTATTGCTTTTTTTTCTCGGTTAAGAGAAGATATTTTTGCGTTAATGATTTTTTCCTTTTTTGAGAAAATACTCGTTTGAGATTCAAGTTTCTTTTGGTGATCTTCTAAAATAATTTTATTTAATTCTTCCAAGATTTTTTTATCTTTTTCCGGGTTTTTTGATTCTATTTTTATCAAAATTAAATTAGTATTTTTTGGATTTTCTACTTTTAAATTAAATTTTTCCTGAATTTCTCTATAAATACCTTCTTCGATTTTAGTTTTTATCTGAATTGGGCTTTCAAGTAGATTTGACTCTTCCTGAATTGAATTTTTAAGTAAATTTAATTCTTCTTGAATTAGTTTTTTAAGCGATGGTTCTCCAAAAGATTTTCCAATTTCAATTGAGGTTGAAATTTCATAAACTTTTGGAGAAAAAAAACTAAAAAGAAAAGTAATAATAGTTACGGTTAGTCCAATTCCTAAAATCAACCATTTTCTTTTTAGAATTATCTTGAGATAATCTCTTAAATCAATTTCTTTTTCTCTTATTTCTTCCATAATATAAAAAATTTAACTTATTTTTATTTAAAAATCAACTTATTGGCAAATAAAATTTCTTTAATTTCTTTTAAAAGAGATTCTTTTAAAAGAAAAAGAGAGAAAAGATAAATTGTGGCTCCCAAAATAATAGTTGGAATTAAGGAAAAAGAAAGTTTTTTTAAAACTAAAAGAAAGAAAGTCATTAGAATTGAGGCAAGAAGAGGATTTTTTATTTGAGAAAATGTAATTGGAGAAGATTTTTCCAAATTTTTGGTGGCAAAAAAGGATAAAACAAAATTAAAAAATTGAGAAATCAAGGTAGCCGTTGCGGCTCCATAGATACTAAATTTTGAAATCAAAATTAAGTTTAAAAAGATATTTAAAATCGCGGTAATTAAAGAAAAAATGGCATTTTTCATTTGAAGATTATAAGCAAAAAGAAGATAACCAAAAATTGTAGTTGGATAAACCAATAAAGGAAGAAAAACTAAAAGAGAAAAAATTTTGGTACTTTCAAGATATTGAACCCCAAAAAGAAAAACAATAATTTGTTTGGCAAGAATGATACCTCCAAAAAACAACGGAAAACCCAAAAGAAAAAGCAAAGAAATTGATTTTCTAACTAAATTTAAATTTAAATTTTGATTTTTTTTGTTTTCTTTTGAGAGTACTGGCAAAATTGAGGCAGCAATAAGTCCGGCTGGAATAAAAAGCAAGCGAATAATTTTTAAAGGAGCCGAATAAATTCCAATTAGATAAGAATTTTTTAAAATCGCCCCAATCATTACAACATCAGTATAAGTTAAAAGATTGCCCACAATCCCGGCAAAAGCAAATGGCAAGGCAGAAAAAAGAATTTCTTTAACAAATTTTTTTTCAAAATAAAAAAGAATTTTTTTTAAATAATTTTTAAAAAGATAAATCGCACTTAAAAAAGCAGAAAAAGAGCCAATTAAATAGGCAAGGGCTAAATTCTTTGCTGAAGGAAAAGTAAAAAGAAAGAAAAATCCAGAAGAGACCGTAACCAAAGTTTCTAAAAGAAAAATCAGGGCTTCTTTCTCCATTCGTTGTTCGCCTCGGCTAATACCATAGAAAAAAAGCAATAAACTATCTAAAACTCCCATTACAAGAAGCAAAAAAACAAGCGTTTTAATTTTTGAAGAAGGATTAAAAATTTGAGAAAAAATTACAAGAAAAATAAAAAGAAAAGTAAAAAGTAATTTAAGATAAAAAGAAGTGGAAAGAAATTGAGATTGAAATTTAATTCTTTTAGGAAGTTGACGGGCAAGAAGCGAAGAAATTCCCAGATCTCCAAAAACTGCCAAAGCCGAAACTACACTTAAAGATAAAGCAAATCTTCCATATTCACTTGCTCCCAAAATTCTCGCTGCATAAATTACCAGTCCGGCTTTTAAAATTTTTGAAAGAATTTGGGCTAAAGAAAGCCAAAAGATATTTTTGGCAATTGTTTGTTTTTGATCGAGATTTCTTAAAAATATCTCCTTTATTTTCATTTTTAACTTCATTGTCCAAAAATTTTAATTAATTTTTAAAATTTTACCATACAAACCATACAATTTGAAATTTTAAATTAACGCGCGATCGCGTCTAAATTTAAAATTTTTAGGAGATTTTAAAAAACACCACTATTTTTGACAGAAAACCGAAGATTACTTAACCGCTATATAGCAGTTTGGAAAAGTGATAACTTTACACCAATTACTTTTTGATAACAAAATTGATAACAAAACTTGATAGCAAAATTGGCAAGCAAAGACCACTTAATCACTATATAGTGATTAAGTGAAGCGAGAAAATCTTTGTTGATTTTGGTAATGTTTTTTTTAAAAAATTTGTTGCTATTTTCGAGAAAAAATCATAGATATAAATTAAAATTTTTGAAAAATTTATCACTAAAATTAGTGAAGAGCCCTTTTAATCTTGCAATTTGAAAAACTTTGATTAGAATTTTTTTAAAAGGGCAATTGTGAAAAGAAAGTTGAAAAAATTTTGTTTTCGAACTCCGGCAAGATTTCGAAGAATTAAAATTTTTAAAAACAAAATCTGGAAAGCAAGATTTTTTAAAGGGTCGCAAAAATTTTTTAAATTTAAAAAAACATGATGAAAAATTGCAATCATGATTTAATACATCAACTTTCTGAATGTATGGATAGTTTATGGCGATATGATGAATATATCAAAAATGCTCGCGAAGGTGGTTGTGGAAACTGCATTGAACTTTGGGAGAAAATGAAAGAATTAACCAAAGAGCAGATTAAATTATTAAAAAAACATTTAGAAGAGTGCATCAAAGAAGGAAAGTTTGAATTTTTAGAATAAAAAATTATAATCTATAAACGATGAAAAAAAGGACACGCTATAAAATCTGTGTTTCTGGAGCAGCAGTAATTAAACATTGCTCAAAAAAAATCATTCAACTGGCTCAAGAATTAGGCAAAGAAATTACCAAAAAAGATATAGTTCTTGTTACCGGAGCAACAACCGGAGTTCCTTTTTGGGCTGCAAAAGGAGCCAAAGAAAATGGAGGCATTGTAGTTGGAATTTCACCAGCGGCTTCAGAAAAAGCCCATCTTTTAAAATATCGCCTACCAATTGAATATCATGATTTAATTATTTTTTCCGGAGCCGGTTATGCGGGAAGAAATCTTCTTTTAACTCGATCCGCTGACGCAGTAATTATTTGCTGCGGAAGAATGGGTACCTTAAATGAATTTACAATTGCTTTTGAAGACGAAAAGCCAATTGGAGTTTTAGAAGAAAGCGGAGGAACCGCAGATATGATAAGAGAAATTGTTAAAAAAGCCCATCGGGGACAAAGAAAAATTGTCTACAGCAGTTCTCCGGCAAAGTTAATCGAAAAATTGATAAAATTAATTGAAAAAGAAAAAAAGAAAGAAGAGAAAAAATTAAAAAATTTAGAAGAAGATAAAAAATTAGTAATTTAAAAGGTCGAAAACAGATGTTCTAATATCTTAAAACATTTTAAGAATTGCAAATACTTAAAAAAAACATTATGGAAAAAGAAACTTTAATTGGCGAAATAACTCATTATTTTACAGCAATTGGAGTTGCAATTGTTAAAGCAAAGAAAAATTTTAAAAAAGGAGTTAGAATTCATATTAAAGGCGCAACTACTGATTTTTATCAAGACATCTATTCGATGCAGTTGAATCATAAGGATATTTCTAAAGCATCTAAAGGACAACAAATTGGGATGAAAGTTGATCAAAGAGTAAGAGAAGGAGATAAAATTTACCTGGTTGAAAAAATTAAGGAAAAAAAATCTAAAAAAGTCGCTAAAACTTCTAAGACAAAAAAAGCAAGAAAAGTAAAGAAAACAAAAGAAACAAAAAAGAAAGGAAAAGAAAAAAAGAAGAAGGTAAAAGAAACAAAAAAGAAAGGAAAAAAATCACTGAAGAAATTATCAAGGAAAATAAAGAAAAAAACAAAAAAATCAAAAAAAGTTTCTAAAAAGAAATAGTTATCAAAGTTTTTTATGGATTTTTTAAGAAGCGCAGAATTGCTTTCATTGGCAATTTTTTTAGGAATTATTGTTGGTCTTGAAAGAGAATATATTGCTGGTAAAAGTGCTGGAACTCGGACTTATGCTTTGGTTTGTTTTGGATCTGCCATTTTTACCTTAATTTCAAGGTTTGGTTTTTTGAGCGAAAACAACCTTCAAAACCTTGATCCCTCCCGAATTGCAGCTGGAATTGTAGTTGGAATAGGATTTTTAGGTGCTGGAGTGATTATTTTACACCGCGACAAAGTATTGGGACTAACTACAGCGGCAAGTATTTGGAGCACCTCTGCTATTGGAATGGCTTTGGGGGTCGGCTGGACAAAAATCGCTCTCTTTGGAACTTTTTTAATTGTTTTTGTTTTGGGAATTATTGGCTGGTTAGAAAAAAAGTTTTTAGGAAAATATCAAAAAGAAAA
>JAGGUH010000067.1 GCA_021158645.1 bacterium
CCCTCTAAATAATCTTCTTTCTCTTTCTGACATTTTTCGAATTCCTCTTTTATTTTTTTTAATTCTTTTCCTAAAATTTCAACTTTTTTCTCTTCTCCAATTTCTTTCATATCAAAAAACTACTCTTCTGACATTTTCTATGCTAAAATTATAATCTTGCTTAACTCGTTGTCAAGATTTCTGGCTTTTCGCCAATTTTGGTGGTAGATTTTTCAAAAATTTTAATCTACATCTATCTAAATTTTAAATTCTCATAAAATTAGATTTTCTTAAAATTTTTTTAAAGAACCCCTTTTAGAGGTTCAAAAATTTAATGAAAAATCTATTATTTTTAAAGTTTTCAGAAAAAATTTGACTAATTTTAAAAAAAACTAACTGCCATTTTTGACAAAGAGCCTACCTGTACTTGACAATTTTTTTTAATTTGCTATTTTTTTAAACAACCATTATGTATAGAATTCAAAATAGTTTTATCACTAAGAAATATTGGAGTAAAACCCCTCAAAGAGAGGCAAGTTTGGTATTGAGAATATAAAGAAACTAATTTCTTCTTTGATATCAAATTCGCCTCTCTTTGAGAGGCTTTTTTTATTTTGGTTGTTTAAAGGTATAAAAATGAAAAAGATAGATAAAAGACATTTCAGTTTGGCTAAAGAGTTAATAGAGATTGGGGCTGAACAAAATATGTTTGTAAGATGTTATCCTCTTCTTGGTGAGGTTCCTTTGGTAATTGGCAGAAAGCAAAGCACTAAAGTTGAAATTCCAAAAACGAAAAAATTAGCCCTTTTTGTTTATGTACCTTTCTGCACTGGTAAATGTAGTTACTGTTTTTATCCTAAAAAAGTTAACCCCAACCAAAAGGAAATAGAAGAATATCTTGTTCTGTTAGAAAAAGAGATGGACTTGTTAATGAAAAATTTTAAATTTAAAAAAATTTATGCTCTTTATATAGGCGGAGGCACCCCTTCTTGTCTTTCCCCGAAACAAATCGAAAAACTTATAAAAACAATAAAAAATTTTCCCATAGAAGAGGACGCTTCTTTTACTTTTGAAGTTAGTCCGGAAACGCTTACTTCTGAGAAAATAGAGGTTCTGGCAAATAAAGTAAAGAGAATTAGTATGGGAGTGCAAAGTTTAAATGATAAAACTCTTTTCTTTGCCCGCCGACGGTATTCCGCAAGAGACGCATACGAAAAAATCTTTCTTCTAAAAGAAAAATCGAACGAATTTAAGTTTGTTTACAATCTTGATTTCATTTTTGGTTTAAAAAACCAACCGTTAGAAGACGATGTTTTTAATTGGTTGAAATTGATTCAGGAAATTAAACCGCCAGCAGTGACTTTCTATGAAAAATGGGAAGGTATGAGAGACAGATTAAAAATAGAATTTAGAAAACCGAAATTAGAAAGAATAGTGAAACTTCTATCTATTAGAGAGTTAATCGACAAAAGAATGAGACAACAATTAGGATATAAAAGAGATGGCCTCTATCGATATATTTTATGTCCCGATGGTAAATGTAATTATTGTAAAACTGTTTGGGAAGATAATTTTTGCTTAGCTCTCGGTCCAAGTGCTTATGGGTATTTTGCTGGAATGATATACAGAAATACTTCTCAATTAAATCTGTATAGGGATTTATTAAGAAAAAGTTTTTTACCTGTGGAAAGAAAAAAGGTTCTTTCTAAAAAAGAAATAACTATTCGGACTCTCGTTTTAGGATTGAAAGCGACAGGAACAAAAGGGATTAGTGTTAGTCGAGAAATTGAACATCTAATAGAGCCGTTAATCAAAAAAGGATTTTTAAATAAAATCGGTTCAAAAATTAGTTTTTCTGAAAAGGGACTATTAGCATCTGATCGGATATCTAACTGGATAATAGATAACCTCGAACTCGAATAAGTAATCTGATCAAATTCAAGGCAACCGCAAAGCGGTTTTGCCTTTCTTTCTTTAGAAGATTGTCAGAAGTGATAATCTTTTAGAGAAAAATAATCCCTGAAAGCAAAAGTAAAATTTATTAAGAGGTATTAATATGAAAGATTTCAATATAGAAAAAGTATTTATTTAAAAAATAGAAAAAGTATTTATTTAAAAAATTTGTAAATAGAGGCATAATAATATAACAACACCTTTTAGAAAAACAAAAACTCCTAAAAAACTACCACAAAAACTCCACTTATCAATATTCCAACATTCTTAAGAATGTTGGAATATTTTATTTGGGGGCATATAAAATCGGATTGGAAATTATGGTTAGGGAAATCTGTGAACTTGTTAGCTATGTAAGGAACACTTTTTTGAAAATAATAAAATGTCAAAAAAATTATCTTTTCATCAAAAATAAATTTATTAAATTTTAAAATAAAATTTCAATTTTTTCACTCTTTTATTATTTAGCCAACGAGTTTTTTTAAGATGCACCCTATGTACTCGACGAGTTCTCTTTGCACTTGACAATCTCTTAAAAATATGTTAATATTAGCTAACCTTAACAATTAAATAAAGAATGTAAGGAGGTAAAAATGAGAGATATTGGGGTTATTGATGAAATGGTTGTAAAAATCATTAAGAGAGGGAAATTGTTTAAAGTGAAATTTGCAAGCAGTGGTTTTAATTTTCTCCCCGGAGGGAAGAAAATTATATTTCGGGGCAATATACCAGGCATTTTTTCGTTAGCCAGGGTAATAGGGGTGTTATCCGGGAAGAAATATAAGATGGAGAGGAAAAATAATGTTCTTGTTTTTAAATTTTTTTAAGGAGGTTAAGAAAATAAGGAAAGATAATTCTTGGATTCTACTTGATTTAAACAATATCAAGTTCAACCCCATGGCTTTAAACTGGGGCTGTAATATTCCGGGGAGGCTCCGGAGCGCTTCCAGGCGGACACCGAATGAATTTTAGTCCTCTCAAAGAGAGAGGGCTTTCTACCAGAGAATTCAAAGAAATTTGAATTTTCTGGTAGGAGTGTTAGCTCCTTAAAAAATTTATAAGGAAAGAAATAGAAATATAAAAATAAAAACCCTCGGTTCGGGAAAACCGATTAAAGTATCAACGCCGAGGGAAAGGAGGATATAATGGAAGAAAAAGAAAAAATAGAGAAATCAGTTGAGGAACTGAAAAGAATTTGGGAGGGGAATGAGAAAAAGATGAGGAGCGTGATTCCGGGTAAAGTTTTCTCTTTTTTTCTCTCTCTTCCTCTACCTGAAACCCCTACTTCTTTTCTAGAAAGAATCTCTAATAAATTTCTGAAAGAATTTGATTGGGAAAAATTTAAAAGAAGGAAGAATCTTGAGGGCGACTTAGGACTTTTCCTTTCTGCTTTCTTGAAGAAAAATATCGGAGACTATTATGTTTTGTCTCAAAAAAAGAAAGGTATTAAAGAAAGCCAAATCGAGCCAATTAAAGTTCATCTTGATGTTAAAGAGCTGCCGGTTTGTCTTGATTACTTAGGATGGCAAAACCCAAGAAAACTACATTTAATTATTGAAGGGAACTGTGGACGGGGTGTTGGAACTGAAATGCGAGACGGAGGAGAAATAATTGTTAGAATGAATTGTGGAAATTCTGTTGGATCACATATGCAAGGTGGAAAGATAATTGTGAGAAAAGATTGTGGGGAGGATGCTGGATACTGGATGAGAGGCGGGAAAATAATTATTAAAGGAAATTGTGGGAGTGGGACTGGACGATACATGCAAGGTGGAGAGGTGATTGTGGAGGGAAGTTGCGGAAGAAAAACTGGAATAGAGATGAAAGGCGGAAAACTAGATATCAAAGAAGTAAAATCTTTCTATGCTCTCTATAATAAATCTATTTTTTTTCCTGGGTCTGCTTTTTCTTCCAACAATAAAGGCATTATTATTTTGGGAGGTATCGAAATTTGGAGAGATGGAAGTTGGACCAAAGTAGGAAAAGAAATGTGGAAGAGAGGATGGATTTCGGTATCTTAGTAGAAAAGTAAAAAAATAAAATTAAAATTTATCTTCTAAAATTTAACCTCCTGCAAGACGAAATTTCCTCGCAGGAGGTTTTTTTATTAAAATTATATTTGGTAAAGTTTAATTTTTGGATTTAAAATGTTTGAAAAATAACGCGATTGGTAATTATTTCTTTCATTTTCAAGCCAAATCCTAAACTAAAAAATTTAATTTAAACTAAAATTTTAAACCAAAACTCAAAAACTCCACTTATCAATATTCCAACATTCTTAAGAATATTGGAATATTTTATTTAAGATTATATAAAAAATAATCAAAATTATTGCAATTTTGGAACTCCAAAAATGGGCTCTCTATCAAAAATGGTGGTAATTTTTTTAAAATTTAGTCAAATTTTTTTAAAAACTCTTAAAATAATAGATTTTTTTTCTTAAATTTTTTGAATTCTAAAAGATATTTTTTAAAAAATTTTTTTAAAAAATTCTAATTTTGTGAGAATTTAAAATTTAGATAGATATAGATTGAAATTTTTGAAAAA
>JAGGUH010000062.1 GCA_021158645.1 bacterium
ATATAATACAAGATGCATTCAAGTAATTTAGTTGCAGTATTTAAATAGGCAAAATTTACAAAAATAAAAAATTATTTAAAATAAAAATTAAAAATATGGGAGAAATTAAAAAAATAATTCTCAAGAAGTTAGAATTGCCAATTTCTCAGAAAAAAGAAAAATCTCTTCAGGAAAAGAAGGAAAATTTGTTTCTCGAAAATTTATTAGATAATTTTAGAACACTTTTTCAAGATGAAAAGATAATTACATCTGATTTAAAATCACTTAAAGAAAAAATTAAGGAAAAACAAATAGTTCCTGATGCCCATATTTTTAATGTATTAAAAAATTTAGGAATGATTTTAGGAAGCCAGAAAAAAATAAAAAAGGAAATTATCTTTCAAAATAAAAATGCTTTCAGAGATTATCTTTTTTTGCTTAATCAAGACGAAAAATTTCTTAAAGGAGAACTCGAGAACAAATTAGGTGCTTATCAGAAATTCGGAAAAATGCCTTTACTTTCTTATATTGAAATAAGCAAAAATCTTTTTGAATTAAAAGAACTAAACCAAGATATTCGAGAAAAAACTGAAGATTTGATAAAAAGAGGTATTATCAGAAAACCTTCTCAAAGAAAACATTCTTTAGAAGAAATTCAAACCACTCGAGAAATTATTAAAAATTTAATCAAATGCGGAATAAGTCCAAAAATTACTGTGCCAATAGAATTTATTAAAAAAATTAAAAAAGATGGAATTAAAGAAACCAGTGATTGGTTAAAAAGAAATCGAATTTGCGGCACTTTGCTTGGCGAACTCTACCTGCCAAAAAACGAGAAAAGAGCTGTTGTAGAAATTGAAAGTATCTCCCCATCAGAAATCGAACCCTTATTTACTCCTCCGGATTATACTTTTAAAGGAACTATTGAGTTTAAACATCCAATCCCACCTGAAAAAATTAAAATTTTGAAAACAATAAATTAAAAAAACATAAGAAATTTTTTAAACTTTTCCTTTTTTAATTGCCCTTTTAATTTCCTCTATAAATTCAAAATAAAAATAAAGATTGTGAAAACTTGCCAATCGAAGCCCTAAAGGATCTTTTGTTTTAAATAAATGATGCAAAAAAGCCCGAGAAAAATTTTGGCAAACAAAACAATTGCATTTAGAATCTATCGGCTTTTTATCTTTCTTGTATTTTGTATTTAAGATGTTAACAATTTTATATTTAAACTTTTGGCTTCTAACGAAAATTCTTCCATGTCTTCCTTCTCTTGTTGGAACAACGCAATCAAAAATATCAATCCCTTTTTTAATTGCTTTTAAAATCTGATCTAAAAGACCAATACCCATTAAATAACGAGGTTTTTCTTCGGGAATTTTTTTAACTAAAAAATCAATAACTTCAAACATTTTAGAAACCCCCTCGCCAACTCCCAACCCACCAATAGCATAGCCATCAAATCCAATTTCAAGAAGATCTTTTAAAGATTTCTCTCTTAAATTTTTATAAACACCTCCCTGAATAATGCCAAAAAGTAATGGTCTTAAATGATTTTTGAAATTGATTTTTTCTTTAAAAAAAATTTTAGATCTTTGAGCCCATTTTGTCGTTAAAGAAACCGCTTTTTCAATTTCTTTCTTTTTATAAGGCCAGCCACAAAAATAATCTAAAACCATTAGAATGTCAGATTTAAAATCCAGTTGAATTTCAATTGATTTTTCTGGAGATAATTTATGTTTTTTTCCTTCAATTTCATCAAGAAACTCAACAAAATTTTCGAAAACCTTTACATTTTTTAAAGAAAAAATTTGAAAACCACCGGAGTCGGTTAAAATTGAGCCATTCCAACCACAAAAATTCTTTAAACTTTTAAATTTTTTAATTATCTCGGTTCCTGGTCTTAAATGTAAATGATAAGTATTGGCTAAAATCATTTGATAGCCAATTTTTTTAATTTCTTCAAAACTTAATCCTCTAACATTTCCAAAAGTAGCAATTGGCAAAAACAATGGAGTTTCTACTTCGCCAGAAGGCAATTTTAATCTACCAATTCTCGCTCGAGAAATTTTTGATTTGTATTCTATTTTAAACATTTTAGCAACAAAATTTATCTTCTCTAAAAACGATAGTTTCCTATCTGTTTAAAAAATCAAATTTTTCTTTTCTAAATTTTCTGAGTTAATACTCAAAACAAAATTTGCCAAAAGAAAAATAAAATAGATTTTATTCAATTAAGGGAGTAATAATTATAGGAAGAGATTTTGTAATCGCAATTGTTGCTTCAAAATGAGAAGACAAAGAACGATCAGCAGTTAAAAATTCATCATCTTTGTTTGAAATTATTTTTGAAGTCCCTAAAGATGCCATTGGTTCAATTGCAATAACCATACCATTTTTTAAAATTTCTCCGCTATGCCTTGAACCACAATTTGGAATAAAAGGATCTTCATGAACATAATAACCAACTCCATGACCGCAAAGTTCGCAAATTGGAAAAAAACGATATTTTTTTATCGTTCTTTCAATCTCAAAAGAAATATCTCCAATCCGATTTCCTTTTCGACAAATTTTAATCGCGTTCTTTAATGCCTCTTTAGTGCTTTTTATTAAATCCCTGGCTTTCTTTGAAATTTTTCCAATTCCAAAAGTAATCGCCATATCAGTATAAAGTTTTTTATAGCAAATGCCACAATCCAAACTTACCAAATCTCCTTCTTTTAAAATAATATTCTTTTTGGGAACTCCATGAACGATAACCTCATTTATTGAAATACAAATTGGAGCCGGAAATGGTTTCCTCGCAAAATTGGGTCTAAAGTTTAAAAAAGATGGTTTTCCTCCTGTTTCTTTGATTAGTTTAAAAGCATAATTAGATAAAAATAAAGTCGAAACATTTGGTTTTGACTTCTCTTTTACCTTTTTTAAAATCTCTGAAAGAATTTTCCCTCCTTCTTTTAAAATTTCAATTTCTGAATCTTTTTTTAAAAAAATCATTTTTTTATTCCAACTTTTTCTAAATTGTCTAAATTTTCTACAATCATTCCCGTTCCCCGAACAACTGCAGTTAACGGTTCATTGATTATTGAAGTTGGAAGTTTAAGTTCTTTTTCTACCAAACTATCAAGTCCCTTTAAAAGTGCCCCACCTCCACAAAGCCAAACGCCATTTTCCATAATATCAGCAATGAGTTCTGGTGGTGTTTCCTCTAAAAGTTCTTTTGAGGTCTCAATAATTTTTTTAATTGACGCTTCAATTGCCTTTCTGATGTCTTTTGGAGAAATAGTAATCCCTCTTGGAAGTCCAGAAGTAATATCTCTTCCCTTTATTAAAACCTCTTTTTCTAATCCCTCATAATTTCCAAAAACTGAACCTAAAATTTCTTTTAGAAATTGAGCCGTTGGCTTTCCAATTAAAAGTTTGTGTTCTGAAAAAATATAGTCAATAATTGCCTGATCAAATTTATCACCAGCAATTTTTAAGGTTTTAAATTTTACAATACCACCATAAGAAATTACTCCAATTTCAGTGGTTCCGCCACCAATATCAATAATAAGATAACCTCTCGCTTTAGCAATTGGAAGCCGGGCTCCGATAGCACCGCTTAAAGGTTCCTCTACCAAAAAAACTCTGCTTGCTCCTAAAGATCTTGCAACATCCTCAACGGTTTTTCTTTCGACTTCAGTAATACCACAAGGAACAGCAACGACAATCCAAAATCTTTTAAATAAAAAAGTTTCTTGCATTGAATCTTCTAAAAGTTGTTTTAAAAACTGAAGACAAACCTCAAAATCAGAAATTACTCCATCAGTTAATGGTCTTAAAATAGAAATATGATAAGGAACTCGATCGACCATTTTTTTTGCCTCCTTGCCAATAGCAACGATTTGATTGGTTTTTTTATTTAAGGCAGCCAAAGATGGTTGATTGACTACAATTCCTTTTGCGGCTTGATAAATTAAAGTATTTGAAGTTCCAAGATCAATACCAAATTTTTTTTTAGGAAAAAGAAACATAGTTTTAAAAACTCAAATCTCAAAAGTTAAAAAGCAAGAAATTGGAAGCAGGAAATGGGAGGTGGGAAAATAAAAATAAGAAATTACTAAATCTCACCTCCAATTTCCCACCTCTCACCTCCCACTTCCCATTCTTAAAGATTTTAGATTTTAGATGTAGATTTTACTTTTTACTTTTTAGATTTTAGATTTTTTTGTTTTGAATTTTGGATTTTGAATTTTGAATTTATTTATAATTTGTGATTTGGGATTTATGATAAGTTTTGCTTTTTTGCGTTTTGCAAATTGTATTTTACTATGGGCATTCGATTTTATGCCAAGGATGTCCTAAAATTTTAGTAAGTTTTCCGCCACTTATCATATTTAAAAAGAAATTAATCAAAATCCAGGCACTTAAAGTCAATACAAGTGCTATAACTCCTCCTCGAATAGCATCTTTTCCTTTCTTGATTCTTTCTTCATTGCCTCCAGAAAAAATCCATAAAAACCCTCCAACAATAATTGCAATCGTTGATAAAGGTATGGCTAAATTTAAAGTCAAAAAATTAACTATATTCTGAAGCATTTGAGCGAATTCGCAAAAACCGCAAGGTCCATTACATTGAGGCACAATTCTTGCTAATTGACTTATCAAAATTTTCATAATTCAAAAAAATTATAATTATAATAAAAAAAATTTCAAATATCCGCATTGAGTAATCTAAAATGCGAATAAAATAGTATTTGTTTAGGTTGTTTAAAAAATAAAATAAAAATCTAAAAAACTCTTCAAATTTAAACTTTTTCAAGTTTAGATGCCTTAAAGCACTTATAAATGAAATTTTTTGATATAAAAAATTGAATTTCAGATTTACAAATAAATTTACAAATAAATTAAAAAAAACCTTTAAATAAAACAACTTGAAAAAAAATAAATTTTTCTTATTCTCTATAAAAAATAAAAAAATGGATCTTCCAAAACATATTGCAATTATTCCTGATGCAAATCGAAGATGGGCGAAAATTCATAAATTAAAACCCTGGGAAGGTTATAATTTTGGCACTAAAGCATTTGAAAAAGTATTTAAAAAATCTTTAGAGTTAAAAATTCCCTACATTACTTTCTGGATTGCTTCTTTAGATAACTTAACTAAAAGACCAAAAAAAGAAGTAAAGTTTCTTTGCGATCTTTTTGCGAAAAATTTTCCAAAATTTGCTAAAGAAAAATTAATCCACAAATATCAGGTAAAAATTCAAGTTTTTGGAAGATGGAAGGAAATGATGCCAAAAAAAGTAGTTGAAGCAGTTTTAAAATCAATTAAAGCAACTGAAAATTATTCTAAGTTTTTTCTAACTTTTTTGATGGCTTATAATGGCAACGACGAAATGATAGAAGCAATTAAAAAAATCAAGAAAGCAAACATTAAAAGAATTACCCCTGAAATTTTGGACAAGTTTTTATGGACTGGTAATTTACCTCAAGTAGATTTTATCATAAGAACCGGTGGCGAAGAACATCTTTCTGCCGGTTTTATGATGTGGAAAATTCAATATGCTCAAATGATATTTCCAAAAGTTTACTTTCCTGATTTTGATGATAAAGAATTTTTAAAAGCATTAAAATTGTATTCCAAACGAAAAAGAAGGTTTGGAAAATAAAAATTACTTGAATTTTTTTCAATAAAAGATATACTAATATACTAATAATAGAAAAGTGAATAGGGTTAGGCGTGAAATAAAAAGTAAAATAGTGAAGAATAAATAGTAAAAGATTTACATTTCTCATCTTCTATTATATACACTTTTATTAATTAAGGGGATGAAGGGCTTTGATAGTAAAAGGTTTTAAAGGATAGCAGATTGGAGGGAGCAGGAAATCCTCCATAATAAAAAAACCTGCATTTATTTAAAATGCCAATGAAAAAATTCCTGCTTATGCTTTAGCATAAGCCATCTGATTAAACTGATGCCTAATAAGTTTAGTCAGGTGTAAGTTTTTTTAGGCAATTCTCTAATGTTTTGGTGCTTTTTGGTTAGAGAATTTTTTAAAAAAGCACCCCAAAATTGGTTTTTTGGCAGTTTTTAAGCCAATTTTGGTTTTCATTAAACTGCCTATGTCTGTAGAAACCCTTTAAAACCTCTTACTAGACGCGGGTTCGATTCCCGTCATCTCCACTAAAATAGAAATGAGAAGTGGGAGATGAAAGATGAGAGATGAAAGGTGAGGCAAAAAACAAAAATAAAGTTCAGTAACTACTAAAGGATACATAAGCGAGTTTAAACTTTGTTATTTTCATTAAATTTTTGCGGAGCAAAAATTTAGAGCAATTGGCAGTTGACAATTAGCAATTGGGATAATTTATTAAAATCAAATATTAAAAAGTTTAGAATCAATAATCAAATAAGAGCAAGAGAGGTAAGGGTAGTCGATGAAGTGGGAAAAAATTTAGGAGTAATGAAATTAGAAGAAGCGCTCAAGATGGCATTTGAGCGCCATTTAGATTTAGTAGAAATTGCTCCGAAAGTAAATCCACCAGTTGTAAAAATTATTGATTATGGAAAGTTCTTATATTGGCAAAGAAAGAAAGAAAAAGAAAAAAAGAAGCAACAAAAAGAATTGAAATGTATCCGAATCGGCTTCAAGGAATCAGAGCATGATTTAGATTTTAAAGTAAAAAAAATTTCTGAATTTTTGGAAAATGGGCATCAGGTAAGAATTGATTTAATTTTAAAAGGAAGAGAAAAGGCATTTAAAGATCAAGCAATTGAAAAAATTAAAAATTTTTTAGAAAAAATTAAAGTAAATTATAAAATAATTCAAGAACCCAAAAAAGTACCCCGAGGAATCAGTACGATGATTGTAAAAAAATAAAAATGAAAAAAATTCCAAAACTTATCAAAAAAAGGGTAAAAATAACAAAAAAAGGAAAAATGCTTCGAAAAAAATCAGGCAAAGCCCATGGAATGGCTAAATTATCTGATAAATCATATGAGAGATATAAAGGTTATTCGGAAATTCAAGGAACTTTTAAAAAAAGAATTAAAAAAATTATTAAAAATTAAATTTTTTTATGGTTCGATCAAAATCAGCAAAAGTTACTCATAAAAGGCGAGAAAAAATTTTAAAACACACCAAAGGTTTTAGATGGGGAAGAAAATCAAAAACAAGGTTGGCAAAAGAAGCCCTGCTTCATGCTTGGTATTATCAATATATTTCCCGACGCCTCAAAAAAAGAGATTTCAGAAAGTTATGGCAGGTAAAAATTTCAGCAGCAACAAGATCTTTAGGGCTCTCCTACTCTAAATTTATATCTCTTTTAAAGAAAAAAAATATTGCAATTAATAGAAAAACTTTAGCCGAGTTGGCTGAATTTTATCCCGAAATTTTTAAAAAATTTTTTGAAAAAATAAAAAAATAATATGGAGTTTGAATCTCTTATTCTTCAAGAAATAAAAAAAACTCTGAAGAAAAAAGTTGATTTTTCAATTGAAATTCCTCCCCAAAAAAACTTTGGGGATTTTTCTTCTAATGTTGCTTTTATCTTATCAAAAGAAAAAAAGAAAAATCCAAACGAAATAGCAAAAGAAATTTTAAAAAATTTAAAAAAATCAGAAAAAATAAAAAAACATTTTGAAAAAATTGAAACAAAAAATGGTTTTTTAAATTTTTTTCTTAAAAAAGAAGTTTTGTTAAAAGAAATAAAAAAGATATTAAAAGAAGGAAAAAAATATCCTAAATTTAGAAAATCAAACAAAAAAATAATTTTAGAATTTATCTCAGCAAACCCTACTGGTTTTCTAACTCTTGGAAATGCAAGGGGCGGATTTCTTGGAGATACTCTAGCAAGAATTTTAAAAAAGGTTGGCTATAAGGTAACTTCAGAATATTATATCAATAATGCCAAAACATCAAAACAAATTAAAGAACTTGGAAAAACTGCCCTGGGAGAATCTAAAAGTTATCTTACAAATTTCCTAAAAGAAAAAATTAAAAAAGAAAATTTAAGAATTAAAAAAATAACTAAAAAATTTAAAAAAGATAAAGAAAAAATTTATCAGGAAGTCGGGTTTTTGATGGCAAAGGAAATTCAAAAAGAAAATAAAAACTTTATTGAAAGAAAATTAAAAATTAAATTTGATAATTGGTTTTCAGAACAATCTTTGTATTCTAACGACAAAATAAAAAAACTTCTTGAAATTTTAAAAAGAAAAAAAGCAGTATATAAAAAAGAAAATGCTCTTTGGCTTAAAACTTCAAAATATGGAGAAAAACAAGATTGGGTAATAATAAGAAAAGATGGAACTCCAACTTATTTTTTAAACGATTTATGCTATCATTTGGAGAAAGAAAAAAGAAGTTTTGATTTGTTTATCAATATCTGGGGTGCTGATCATTATTCTCATATTGCCCGACTTAAAGTTGGATTAAAAATTTTAGGAATCTCCCCGGAGAAATTAAAAGTAATTTTAGTTCAAATAGTTCGACAAAAAACAAAAAAAGGAATCGAAAAAATCTCCAAAAGAAAGGGAGTTGGAATGAGTTTGGAAACGCTTATTAACGAAATAGGTTTAGATACTGCAAGATTTTTCTTTTTAAGAATTGAACCAAATTCTCATTTAGATTTTGATTTAAAATTAGCAAAAGAAAAATCAAATCGAAATCCTCTATATTATATTCAATATGCTTATGTAAGGATAATTTCTTTGTTAAAAAAAGCCGGTAACAAAAAATATCAAAACTTAAGATTTGATTTCCCGAAAAAAATAGAAAATGAATTTGAAGAAAAACTTTTAAGAGAGATAATTAAATACCCTCAAATAATTAAAGAAATTTCAAAAAACTATTCCTGCCATTATTTGATTAATTATTCTTTTGAACTCGCTAAAAGTTTTCACCAATTTTATGAAAAAATTCCAGTTTTAAATTCAAATCCTCGTTATCTTTCTTTCAGAATCTCTTTAGTAAAAGCAACAAAAATTATTTTAGAAAATTGTTTTAATTTGGCTAAAATTTCTCTCCCAAAAAAAATGTAAAAAATTTAAGAAATTTCTTTTTTTAATTCTTCTAAAAGTTTTTTTGCTTTTTTGGTTAGTTTTTTTGGTGGCAAAACTTCGAGTTCAACAATCAAATTTCCTCTTTTTGAAGTTTCTCCAAATATCGGCATCCCTTTATTTTTTACAACTATTTTGTCCCCCGATTTGGTTAGTTGAGGAATTTTGATTTTAACTTTTTTTCTGTCTATATTTTCAATTTCAATTTCTCCTCCTAAAGTTGCTTCAACGATATCAATTGGAATTTTTAAATAAAGATCGTTGCCAACTCTTTTAAATTTCTTATGGGGAAGAATTTTAATTTTCAAATAAAGGTCGCCAGGAGTTTTCTGGTACCAATCACCTTTTTCTGAAATTTTTAGGACTTCTCCGTTCCAAAAACCAGGTTCAATTCTAACCTTGATTTTTTCCTCTCCAAAAACGGTACCTTTCCCTTTACAATTAGAACAGGGATTTTTTAAAATTTTTCCCTTACCATCACATAAAGGACATTTTTTTATTTGGCTAAAGGTTCCAAAAAAAATTCTTTTTACTTCTTTTATTCTTCCACTACCATTACAATTTTTACAAGTTTCATAAATAGGTTCTCCAAGAAAACCCTTTCCATTACATTGAAAGCATTTTTTATCTCGTTCATATTTTATTTCTTTCTCAGTTCCAGAAAATGCTTCTTCTAAAGTTAAATCTATCTCCAAATAAATATCCCTACCTTTTTCTTGTTTTCTTTTTCTTCCAAAAAAATCAAAAGGAAAAAAATCTTCTTCAAAAAAAGATCCTAAATCAAAAGGAAACGAAGAAAAATCAAAATTTTCTTGAAAATTTCCATTAAACCAAAAATCACCCCCTTTTCTTCGAGTATCATACTCATTTCTTTTCTGTTTATTTGAGAGCACCTGATATGCCTCATTAATTTCTTTAAATTTTTTTTCATCACCGCCACGATCAGGATGATATTTTTTTGCCAATTCAAAAAATGCCTTTTTTATTTCTTCTTCAGAGGCATCTTCAGATACTCCTAAAATTTGATAATAATTTTTCATTTTCTTAAACTCAAAATTCAATTATTTCTTTAGGAACATTTTTATAAGTTTTTTTTACCAAACCTGAAACAAAAAGAAGTTCCATCATAATACCACCAAAAATTTTTACTAAAAACCTAATAATAGAAAAAAGCGAGAAAAGAATTAACAAAATAGTTGCTTCGAAAAATAAAAACAACCTAAATGGTTCTTTCTCTTTAAAAATTTTAAATAGAATATAAGAAATTGATTGATTAAAATCTATTTTAAAAGAAAATTTTTCATTTAGATAGTTTTCTAAATTTTTTGCCATTAGAGAATCTTGGCAAAATCTCGAGATTAATTCATCAAGAGTATTTAAACTTTTCAAATCAATTTTTAATAAGTTGAAAACACCATCCAACCATAAAAATTTTCCGAAAAGAATATAAAAATTAAAAATTAAGACAAAAGAAATTACCAAAGATAAGCAAAAACAAAAAAGCCCAAAAGAAGAAATTTTTGAAAAAGAAAAATTAACCAATAATTTTTCTCTCCTTCTTGTAGAAATTTTTCCCAAAAAAAACAAAAAAAATACTACAATAATCGATAAAAATTCTATTAAGAATGTTCTATTAAAAGAAAAAAAATTTTTTAAACCCAAACAATATATCTTTTCTAAAAAATAAAGCCAAAACAAAGAAATAGTGTCAATAATTGAAAGTATCGCTAATGATAATTTTTTTTTAAAAAGAATTGCTTCAATTACCAAAACAAAGAGTAAAAAATAAACTAATAAAAATAAAATAACTTTAGAAAAATAAAAATCTCCAAAATTTAAAAATTGAAGCCAAGAAAAAGAAATTAAACTTCCAAATAAAAAAGAAATTGCTATTAAAAAAACTTTTTTAAAAAAATTTTTTTCAAACCTTAAACTAAAAAAATTACTTTTTTCCTTTATCTCCATAAATATTTTGTCCAATTTTTTGAATTGCTAAAGAAAGAGTTTCAATTTTTTGCTTAATTTCTGAAACATTATCAGAATTTAAAGAATTTTTAAGTTCTTCAATTTTTTGTTCAATTTCTTTTTTAATTTCTTCTGAAATTTTCGTTTCATTTTCTTTTAACGATTTCTGGGCTACATAAATTAAATTCTGGGCTTCATTTTTAGATTGAATCAACTCTTTCTTTTCCTGATCCTTTTTAGCAAATTCTTCGGCTTCTTTTTTCATTCTTTCAATCTCTTCTTTTGACAATCCGGTTGATGCTTCAATTTTTACTGATTGGCTCTTCCCGGTTGCTTTATCTTTTGCAGTTACCTTCAAAATCCCATTAGCATCAATATCAAAAGCAACCTCAATTTGAGGAACTCCTCTTGGTGCTGGAGGAATTCCATCTAAAACAAATCTTGCCAGTGACCGATTGTCAGAAGCCATTGGTCTTTCTCCTTGAAGCACATGAATTTCTACCGAAGTTTGATTATCGGCTGCAGTTGTAAAAATTTCTGTTTTCGAAGTTGGAATTGTTGTGTTTTTTGGAATCATTGGAGTCGCGATACCGCCTAAAGTTTCAATTGATAAAGTTAAAGGAGTAACATCTAAAAGCAAAATGTCCCTTACTTTTCCTCCTAAAACTCCTCCCTGAAGCGCGGCTCCAATAGCAACCACTTCGTCAGGATTAATATCTTTCAATGGCTCCTTACCAAAAACATCTTTTAATCTTTGAGAAATCAAAGGCATTCTTGTTTGGCCACCAACCAAAATAATATCATCAATATCTTTTTCATCAAAACCACTTTCTTTTATTACTTTTTTTGTAATCTCGATTGATTTTTCAATAAAATCTCTTGATAATTCTTCTAACTTTGCCCGGGTTAATTTATAGATAAAATGTTTTGGACCAGAAGCATCAGAAGTAATAAATGGTAAATTAATTTCTGTCTCATACACTGAAGAAAGTTCGTGTTTTGCCTTTTCAGCCGCTTCTTTTAAACGCTGCAATGCCAAACTATCTTTTGATAAATCAATTCCTTCTTTATTTTTAAATTCGCTAACTAAAAAATCAACGATTTTTTGGTCAACGTCATCGCCTCCTAAATGAGTATCTCCGCCAGTAGATTTAACTTCGATAACATCTTCTCTTACAGTTAAAACTGAAACATCAAAAGTACCGCCGCCAAAATCATAAACAACAATTTCTCTTTCTCCTCTTTTATCAAAACCATAAGCTAAAGCTGCGGCTGTTGGCTCATTGATAATTCTCTTTACTTTAAGTCCGGCAATCTCGCCAGCATTTTTTGTTGCCTGCCTTTGAGAATCGTCAAAATAAGCCGGTACCGTAATTACAACTTCATCAATTTTTTCTCCCAATCGGCTTTCGGCATCAGTTTTTAGTTTTTGTAAAATCATTGCTGAAATTTCTTCAGGTCGCCACCATTTATCTCCCATTTTTATTTCGACACCGCCAGAAGATGATTCTCTAATTTCATAAGGCAAGAGTTTTTTATCTTTTTGGATTTCCGGATCAGAAAATCTTCTTCCAATGAGCCGTTTAACCGAAAAAATAGTATTTTCAGGATTTGTAACTGCTTGCCTTTTTGCTAAAAGACCCACTAATCTTTCTCCGCTTTTTGAGATTGCAACATAAGAAGGGGTCGTTCTTTGCCCTTCTTGATTTTCCAAAATTTTCGGCTGGCCAGCCTCAACTACTGCCATTGCCGAATTGGTAGTTCCTAAATCAATACCTAAAATTTTTGCCATAGTTTTTTAAATTATTTCTTTTTAATTTCAATCTTTTTTGGAGAAGAAGTTTTTTGTTTTGGAAGAACAATTCTTAAAATACCATCTTTCATTGTTGCCTCAATTGCTTCTTCTTTTACTTCAGAAGGCAAACTTACTGTTCTTTCAAAACTTCCACTTTTTATTTCTTTTCGATAATAATTTTTTTCTTTTACTTCTTCTTTTTTTTCTATCTTTCCAGAAATTCTCAAAGTTTTATCTTCAATCTCAATATCAACATCTTTTGGATCTATTCCCGGTACTTCGGCTTCAACAATGATATTATTCCCCTCCTCATAAATATCTATTGCTGGTTCTGAAAATTTAACTGAAGGAATCATTGGCACAAATTCCTCATCTAAAAACTTTGAGATTTCTTTAAAAAATGGTTCAAATTTTATAATTGCCATAGATTAAAATTTTATTTTTCGGAATCTGACTTCTCTTCTCTAAAAGAAGAGTTGGCAGATTCCTTTTTTTTAGCAATTTTTACTCTTGCTGGTCTTAAAATTGCTAAATCCTTAAACCGATAACCTTTTCTAATCACCGAAATTATTGTTTCTGGTTCTTTATCGGATTCTACCTCTTCAACTACCTCACAGCAGGAAGGATCAAACTTTTTTCCAATAACTTCAATTTCTTCAACCCCGTATTTTTTAAGAATCCCAAGAAATTTTTCCCTAATCAAATTTATTCCTTGAGACACTTCTTTCTCTTTTATTGATTTTATTCCAAGTTCTAAATTATCTAAAACCTCTAACAATTCTTTTATCAAACTTTCAATTGCTTTTTCAGAAACCTTTTCAATTACTTCTTTCTGCCGTTTTTGATAATTCAAAAAATCAGCCCGTTCCCGTTTCCAGCCCTCTAAATAATCTTCTTTCTCTTTCTGACATTTTTCGAATTCCTCTTTTATTTTTTTTAATTCTTTTCCTAAAATTTCAACTTTTTTCTCTTCTCCAATTTCTTTCATATCAAAGAACTACTCTTCTGACATTTTCTATGCTAAAATTATAATCTTGCCTAACTCGTTGTCAAGATTTCTGGCTTTTTACCAAAAATGGTAGTAATTTTTTTTAAAATTTAGTCAAATTTCTTTTAAAAACTCTCAAAATAATAGAATTTTCCTTAAGTTTTTGAATTTCTAAAAGATGTTTTTTAAAAATTTTTTTAAAAAAATCTAATTTTGTAAGAATTTAAAATTTAGATAGATATAGATTGAAATTTTTGAAAAATTTGCCATTAAAGTTGATAAAGAGTTATTAACTTTGACAATTTTATCAAATTCTTCAATCTTTTTTAAGAAAAATTTCATTGAATTTGAGCATTTTTTAGCTGCTCAAATTCATTTTGTATATAACCCTTAGGAAACTATTCTTCTCCATATTCATCTTCCCCTTCCAACTTTTCTCTAACTCGTTCTTCCATTATTTCGTCAATCAAATCTTCTTTCCATATTAAAATTGCTCTTTCTCTTAATTCTTTTTCACTCTAAGAAGGATTTGCTTTTTTCAATTCTCTCATTATTTGATTTACTTCATTTTCATCGACGCCTTCTTCTTTTATTATTTCCTCAACTTCTTTTACTATCTCAGGTAATAATTCCTCTTCTAATTTCTCCCTTTCTTCATCTTCCTCCTCTAATTTCTTTATATCCTCTGGACCATACTCGTCAGAAAATTTTGGTCTCCATTTCTTTTTTTCCATAATTAATTTATATTATGATGTATTTTATATTATATTATGTTCGACCTTTAAATAAATTATATCAAGAAAATTAAAAAAATCAAAAAATAATAATTTTTGGGATTATTAATATTCTAACATTCTGCAGAATGTTGGAATATCAAAATGTTGGAATGTGTAAACATTTAAATATTATAGATGTCGAAATATTTTATTTGACCTTAAGATAAAATTTTATCTCCTTTTTTATTTTTCTAAAAGGTATTTTTCAACAATTTTTATTACTTCTTCTGACTCTAATTTTGAAGAAACTCCAATTGGCGAGCCAATAATATCTCCTCGTCCACCCCAAGTAGAATGACCACCTTTTTCTTCTTCTTTTTGGTTGAGTTCTTTCAAGGCTCCGGCTAAATCAATTGGCACAAATTGATTG
>JAGGUH010000024.1 GCA_021158645.1 bacterium
ACCCGTTAACTCGTTAATAAATAATAAAACAATAAATTAGATTTGTCATTTGACATTTGAAATTTGATATTTAGAGTTTGTTTCGAATTTTGAATTTAGAATTTGGGATTTGTTTGTAATTTGGGATTTGTAATTTGTAATTTATATTGAATTAACTTTGCATTTCAAGTTTTTCGCTTAAAAACAATATAGTAGAAGATAAAAAAATTACTGAATTAATTACTGAATTAATTCAGTAATTTAAAAAATAAAAGCGATCGCAATTAATTGAAAACACCTACAATATTAAAGGTAACCACTTCTCATTATAATAAAATATTTAAATCAAGAAAGACAAATCTTTAAATAAGCAAGAAAAAAAAGACCTTAAGCAAAAAATACTTTATATTTATTTTGAAAAAGAACAAAATCCTAAAATGATTAAAAAATTATCTTTCAAAATCAATCAAAGGTCGAAAGAAAAACTTCAAAAAATACTTAAAAATTAGCTGCTCACTTTTATTTTGCATTCAACCTTTAAAATTTTAGAATTTTTTTAATTGGTTTTAATTTTTATGGCAAGTTAAAGCAATAATTGTTTTTATGACTGCGTCTGGTGAAAGAGAAATCGAAGAAATTTTACAATCTAATAAAAATTGAGCAAAATCAGGAAAAGAAGATGGAGCATCACCGCAAATGCCAACATATTTTTTTCTTTTTCGGCAAATTTTAATAACTTTTTTAATTTCCTCTTTTACGGCTTCGTTTTTTTCGTTTCCAATGTGAGCAATTTTTCCATTATCTCGATCCAAACCGAGAGTAAGTTGAGTTAAATCATTACTCCCAATACTCATTCCATCAAAAATATCCAAAAATTTATCTGCCAAAATTACATTTGATGGAATTTCGCACATCACATAAACTTCTAATTTGTCTTTGCCTGGTTCAAGTCCTTTCTTTTTCATTATTTTTAAAACTTTTTCTCCTTCTTCAATAGTTCTGCAAAAAGGAACCATTACCACGATATTTTTTAATCCAAAAACATTTCTTGCTTTTTTAACTGCCTCAATTTCCATTTCAAAAGCCGGCTTGAATTTTTCATCATAATATCTTGCTGCACCTCGCCAGCCAAGCATTGGATTTTCTTCTTTTTCTTCAAACAATTCTCCGCCAATTAAATTTTTATATTCATTTGTCTTAAAGTCAGAAAATCTCACAATTACTTTTTTAGGATAGAAAGCAGCCCCGATTTGACCTATACCTTCAGCCAGTTTGTCAATATAAAATTGTTTTTTATTTTTATAGCCAATAGTCAACATTTCTATTTTTTTCTTTAACTTTCTATCTTTAATTTTTTCAAAATGATAAAGTGCTAAAGGATGAACTCTAATTTTTTGAGCAATAATAAATTCTTCTCTTGCAAGTCCAACACCATCATTTGGCAAAAACGACAACCTAAAAGTTGCTTCAGGAACACTGATGTTTAACATAATTTTTGTCTTTGGCTTTGGAATTTTTTTAAGATTATATTCTTTAACTTGATAATTTACTTTCCCCAAAAAAATTTTCCCAACCCTACCTTGAGTGCAATCAACAGTCACATAATTGCTATCTTTAAGAACTTTTAAGGCATTATTAACGCCAACAACACAAGGAATTCCTAATTCTCTAGAAACAATTGCTGCATGGCAAGTAGGTCCACCCTCCTGGGTAATAATTGCTGAAGCCAATGGAAAAATAGAAACCCAATCAGGATCAGTCATTTTTGTTACCAAAACCTCACCTTTCTTAAATTCAGAAATTTTAGAAACATCTTTTATAATATGAACTTTTCCTTCTCCAATTTTATCTCCAACAGCAATCCCAGTTAAAATCGGACTTTCTTTTGTTTTTATTTGATATTCTCGATAAATTAATTTTTCTTTTAAACCATAAATAGTTTCTGGTCGAGATTGAACAATGTAAAGTTTATTCTCTTTTCCATCTTTTGCCCATTCGATATCTTGAGGCATCCGATAATGAGATTCAATTTCCATTGCCCATTTTGCTAAAGTTAAAATCTCTTTATCTTCTAAAGAAAATTTATTTTGATTTTCTAATGGAATCTTTATTTCTTTTAAGCCACCATTTTTTTTAAAAATATATTTTTTGTCTTTCTTTCCTAATGTTTTAGAAATAATCGGCTGATAATTTTTCGTTAAGGTTTTCTTAAAAACATAAAAAGCATCGGGAATAACTCTTCCTTTAACAATCATCTCTCCAACACCCCAAATTGAATTAATTAATACAACATTACTAAACCCGCTCTCGGTATCTAATGTAAACATCACTCCCGAGGCACCAAGATCTGATCTTACCATTTTTTGCACTCCAACCGACAAAGCAGTTTTAAAATGAGAAAAACCTTTTTTTTCTCGATAAACAATGGCTCGATTATTAAATAAAGAAGCAAAACATTTTTTAACTGCTAAAAGAAGATCTTTTTTTCCTATAACATTTAAATAACTTTCATGCTGTCCAGCAAAAGAAGCACCCGGAAGGTCTTCGGCGGTAGCCGAAGATCTCACGGCTACTTCTAAATTAGAGACACTATAAAATTTACTTAATTTTTGATATGATTTTAAAATCTCTCTTTTTAAATCTTCCGGAAAATTACCTTTCAAAAATAAATTTCTTATTTTTTTTCCAATTTCTTGTAGTTTGTTAATATCATTATAATTAAAATTTTTAAAAAGTTTTTTTATTTCTTTATCAATTTTGTTTGCTTTAAGATAATAAAAGTAAGCATTCGAGGTCAAACAAAAACCAAAGGGAATATTAATTCCCTTTTTTGATAATTTTTGAAACATTTCGCCCAAAGAAGCATTTTTGCCTCCAACTAAACCAACATCGTTTTTTGAGATTTGATTAAAAAAAAGAATTAATCTTTTTTTTTGGACCATTTTTCTATTTAGAAGATGTAGCGGCTTTCTTTCCGGCTTTTCTTCGAATTACCTCTCCAACATATCTTATTCCTTTCCCTTTATATGGTTCTGGTGGCTTAAATCGTCTAATTTGAGCCGCAATTTCGCCTACTTTTTGTTTGTCAATCCCAGAAATTTTTATTCTATTTCCCTTAACTTCAACCAAAACATCTTCGGGAATCTCAAAGTTAATTTGATGAGAAAAACCTAATGAAAGTTTTAAATTTTTTCCTTCGAGTTTTGCGCCATAACCGGTACCTTCAATTTCTAATTCTTTTTCAAACCCGTCAGAAACTCCTTTAATCATATTAGCAACCAAAGCGCGTTCAGTTCCCCAAATTGCTTTACTGCCTCTAATCTTTTGTTTTGGTTCTAATTTGAGATAATTATCTTTAATTTTCACTGAAATCGAAGAATGGATTTTCTTTCTTAAAATCCCTTTTTCTCCTTTTACTTCAATTTCATCATCTTTTAAATTTATTTCTACCCCTTTTGGAATTAAAATCGGTCTTTTGCCAATTTTTGACATAATAAAAAATTTAAAATCCAAAATTCAAAACAAAAAAATCTAAAATCTAAAAAGTAAAATCTACAACTAAAATAATTTAAAGCGCAAAGCGTAAAACTACAGCGTAAAACTTAAAGTTAATTCAAGTTAAAATCTCAAAATTCAAAACTCAAATCTCAAATCCAAATCTTAAATCTTAAATCTAAATTTTTAATGCCAAATATCAAAAAAATTCAAAATATCAAAAATCAAAATTCAAAATGACAATTCAAAATTCAAAAAGAATTAAAAATAAAAACTTTTTCTTTAATTCTTTTTATTCTTTTTGATTTTTCATTTTGATTTTTGATGTTTGATTTTTGATTTAACTTTGTTTTGAATTTGTAATTTGTAATTTTACAATTTTTTTAGTGTATTTCACAAATCACTTCGCCTCCGACTTTTAACTTTTTTGCCTCTCTATGAGTCATAATACCTTTTGAAGTAGAAACAATTAAAATACCTTTCTTTGGTTTTAACTCTTTATATCCGGCATAAATTCGACATCCTGGCTTTGAAATTTTTTTTAACAAAGAAATAAGAGGTGATTTGTCTGGCAAATATTTTAATTCAACCTCAATTGATTTTTTTGTCTTTTTTCCTCTTTTTTTTATTTCCCCAACAAATCCTTCTTTAGACAAAATTTGAGCAATTTTAAATTTCTCTTTTGAAAAAGGAATTCTTACTGTTTTCTTTCTTACCATTTGAGCGTTCCTTATTCTGGTTAACATATCAGCAATAGGATCCATAATATAAAAATAACAAATAACAAATCAATAAATTAAAAATTCAAAACAAAAAAAATCTAAAATCCAAAAAGTAAAAAGTAAAATCTATATTTAAAGTCCTAAATTTTTAAACAAATTCAAAACTCAAAATAAAATTTTAACATCAAATTCCATATCTAAAAGAAAAAATTACCAACTTGCCTTTCGAATTCCAGGAATTAATCCTTTCGAAGCCAATTCTCGAAAACAAATTCGACACAATCCAAAATCCCGCAAATACCCTCTCTTTCTTCCACATCGAAAACACCGATTTACAACCCGGCATTTATATTTTGGTTTTTTCTTTGCTCTTTCAATAACAGATTTTTTTGGCATAATAAAATTTTATTTTCTCTTAAAGGGAAAACCTAAAAACTTCAAAAGTTTAATTGATTGATTTTTGTCATCACAACTTGTAACTATAGTAATTTCTAAACCAAAAATCAAATCCTTTGGTTTTATTTCCGGAAAAACAATCTGTTCTTTGATTCCAATAGTTAGATTACCATTTTTATCAAAAGATTTCAAATCAATTCCCTTAAAATCTCTAACTCGAGGCAAAACAATATGAATTAATCTTGCCAAAAAATCATACATTTTTTGTTTCCTTAAAGTTACTTTAAGACCAATCGGCATTCCCTCTCTTAATTTAAAAGAAGAAATCGGTCTTTTTGCCCTTCTTAAAGATGGCCTTTGTCCGGTGATCAAAGAAAGATCTTTTGAAATTTCTTCAATTATTTTCTTTTGCTTATCCGAAGATAAAGGAGTTATTAATTTTCCAATACCACTATTAATTATTACCTTATCGACTTTAGGCACTTGAAATTTATTTTTCCAACCAAATTCTTCCATCATTTTTGGAACCACTTCTTTTTGATATTTTTCTTTTAAATCACACTTTTGCATTTTTTACAAACTCTAACTTTGTTTGGTTTTTTTCCTTGATAAGCAACTCTTGTTGGTTTTTTACAATGAGGGCAAATCAGCATTACATTAGAAACATCAACTGGCCTTGGAATTAAAACAATTTGACCCTTTTGTCCCTCTCTTCTTGGTCTTTGATGTTTTTTTACCAAATTAAGCCCTTCAACAACGACTTTATTTTCTTTAGGAATCACTCTAACTATCTTGCCTTGCTTTCCTTTGTCTTTCCCGGTTATCATTTGAACTAAATCACCTTTTTTAATCCTCATAATTTTAAAAAAAATTAAACCACAAACTTTGCCATTGAAATCAATTTATGATATCCTTTTTCTTTTAACTCTTTTGGTAAGGGCCCAAAAACTCTTGTGCCCTTTACTTCGCCTTTTTCAATAATTACCGCAGCATTATCATCAAACTTAATCCAACTTCCATCTTTTCTTCTAAATGGTTTCTTCTGCCTTACAATCAAACACTTTACAATGTCTCCTTTTTTGATTTCTTTATGAGGAAGAGCATCTTTCACTGCCGCCACAACAATATCTCCAATTCGGGCATATCTTTTCTTTGAACTTCCAGGAATATTGAAACATTGAACTATTTTTGCTCCGGTATTATCAATAATTTTTATTTTTGTACCAACTTGGATCATAAATTTAAATGGTAAATAATGTTTAAGCACAAAATCTCAAATATTAAAACTTAAATCTCAAATTCAAATCTTAAAAAATCAATCTAAAATTTTAAATCTAAAATCTAAAATCCACATCTAAAAAGTTAAATCTAAAGTTTTATTGTTTATTTGAATTAAAAATTTTAGATTTTAGATGTAGATTTTACTTTTTACTTTTTAGATTTTAGATTTGTTACGCTTTACGCTATACCTTTATGCTTTACGCTTTGAGTTTTACGCTAAAATTTTATTTTAGATTTGTTTATATTGTATTTCTATTGTATTTTCTTTACTACTCTCCATCTCTTTGTTTTTGAAATTGGTCGACATTCTTCGATTATTACTCGGTCTCCAATTTTACATTCGTTTTTTTCATCATGGACTTTGTATTTTTTTGAATAAGAACTAATTTTTTTATATAAAGGATGCGGAAATTTTTTTGTTACCTTTACTACAACGGTTTTTTCCATTTTATCAGAAACTACTATTCCTTCAAATTTTTTTCTTTTTTTTATTTCTTTTTCTTCTCCCATTTTTTTCTTATTTTTTCTTTAAATTTAAAATAGTTAAAATACGAGCAATATCTTTCTTTGTCTCTTTAATCTGGTGTGGGTTTTTCAATTTGCCCGCGGCTAAATGCGAACGCAACTGATGAAGTTTCTTTTTTAACTCAAATAATTTATGGACTAATTCTTTATTTGATAATTGTTTTAATTCTCCTGCCTTCATTTTAAAGAAATTAAGTTCTTTCTATTATTCTAGTTTTAATAGGTAATTTATAACTTGCTTGCTTCAGGGCTTTAATCGCTTCTTCTCTTTTAATGCCATCAATTTCAAAAATTATCCTTCCTGGCCTTATTACAACAACATAACCAGCCGGATCTCCTTTGCCGCCACCCATTTTTATTTCTGATGGCTTTCTTGTAATTGGTTTATCAGGAAAAACTCTAATCCAAAACTTGCCACCTTTTCTTAAATACCTAACCAAAACCTTTCTTGCTGCTTCTATTTGGTTTGAAGTTAACCAAACATTTTCTAATGCTTGTAAGCCAAAATTTCCAAAAACAAGAAAAATACCTCGAGTTTCTTTTTTTCGTTTTCGTCTTCGACCTTTTTGATGTTTTCGATGTTTTATTTTTCTTGGTTGAAGCATAATAAAAAATTTTCAATTTTCAAATATCAATTATTAATTTAAAAAATAATTAAAAATTCATTAAAATTGTAATTTTAAAATTGATAAAGTTTATTAAAATTTTTCACCTTTATAAATCCAAACTTTTATTCCAATTTTTCCATAAGTGCATTTTGCTTCGTCAAAAGCATAATCAATTTTTGATCTTAAGGTTTGCAAAGGTAATTTTCCTTCTTTGAGCCACTCGGTTCGAGCAATTTCGTTACCATTTAATCTTCCGGCTACTTGAACTTTGGCTCCTAATACTTCTCTATGACTTACAATATTTGACAATGCCCTTTTTAGTACTCTTCGATAAGGAATTCTTTTCTCAATTTGTTGAGCCATTTGCCTTGCAACTACTGCGGCTGAAACTTCACCTCTCTTTAATTCTAAAATATCAATATCCAAATTAAAATTCAAAGGAAGTTTAGTTTCTTTTCTTATCTTTTTTATAATTTTTGTAATCTCATTGCTCAAATCTTCTAAACCTTTTGCTTTTCTGCCAAAAATCATCCCTACTTTTTGAGCCCTAATTTTCACTCTTACGCCTTCATCGCCCTGTCTTTCAATTTTTACTTCGCTAATTAAGGCATCTTTATGTTTTTTTAAAATATAATCTCTAATTGCCAAGTCTTCCTTTAAATAATCAGAAAAATGTTTCCCTTTTTTAGGAAACCAAGATGCCAACCATTCATCAGTAATTCCCAATCTAAAACTTTTTGGATGTATTTTATGACCCATAATAATAGAAGTATGAAGTGAGAAATTAGAAACGAGAAATAAAAATTAAATTTTCATACTTCCCACCTCTTATCTCTCACCTCCTCTATTTTTGAACATTTTTTTAACTCCTGGTAAAATTTTTGGAACTTTCAATTTCTTTCCCGGTTTTTTAACTTCAATTTCTGAAATTTCTTTCCTTACTGTTTCTTTTTTTGTTTTTTCTGTTTCTACTTCTTCTTTTCTCGCTCCTTCTTTTTTTTCCTCATTTTTTATTGCCTTTCTTTCAACTTTTTTAGGTTCCTTTACCTCCAAGATCAAAGTAATATGCGAAGTTTTTCTTTGAATCATTGTTGCTCTTCCAAAAGCCCGAGGCATCCATCTTTTAAGCATTGGTCCCTGATCGACTCTGATTTCTTTTATAAAAAAATTTCCATCAATCTCCAGATTATTTCTTGCATTTGCAATCGCAGAATTTATTAATTTTAAAATTGGTTTTGCAGCTCTTTTTTTACAAAATAGAAGCTGTGCCTTAGCCCTTTCAACCTCCATTCCTTTTATCAAATTTGCCACCAAACGCGTTTTTCTCGGAGCAATATTTAAATATCTAAGATAAACTTTAACCTCCATAATAAATAAATTTTTTTATCCTGCTTTGGCTGGTGCCATTCTTGCTTTCTTCTCCAACTCTCTTTGCATTTTGCCGCCATGCTTAATAAACTTTCTAGTCAAAGCAAATTCTCCTAAACGATGTCCCACCATTTCTTCAATCACCTTTACCGGAATAAAATCTTTCCCATTATGTACCAAAAAAGTATACCCGATCATTTCCGGAGAAATCATTGAATCTCTTGCCCAAGTTTTAATAGGACCGTCCTCTGGCTTTTGTTTCTTTACCTTTTTTAATAATTTTTGATCAATATATGGACCTTTTTTTGACGAACGCATAAAAATAAGAAGTAGGAAGTATGAAATGAGAGGTGGGAATAGAAAAAATACTTTTCTCTCACTTCTCACCTCTCACTTCTTACTTCTTCCTATGCTGTAAAATAAATTTGGAAGATGGTTTACGTTTTTTTCTGGTCTTTTTACCTCCAGTAACTTTACCCCATTTAGTTTTTGGTCTTTTTGTGCCTCGAGGGGCTCGTCCTTCACCACCACCATAAGGGTGCTCTCTTGGATTCATTGCCGATCCTCGAACAACAGGTTTCTTTCCCGTATATCTGCTTCTTCCTGCCTTTCCAAGAACAACGCTTGAATGTTCCGGACAAGAAACTTGACCAATAGTAGCAAAACAATTTTCTTTTACTTTTCTGATTTCACTCGAAGGCAGCTGTAAAATTGCATAACCTTTTTCGATTCCAAGCATTTTTGCGAAACTTCCAGCAGAACGAGTCATTTGGCCACCTCTTCCAGGATAAAGTTCCACATTACATATTAAAGTTCCCGGTGGAATATTTTTAAGCATCATTCGATTGCCAGTTTTTACAGGCGTTTTCTCTGAAGTTATAATCTCTTCTCCAACTTTTAAACCATTGGGGGCAAGAATATATCTTTTCTCTCCGTCCTTATAACAAACCAAAGAGATAAAAGCACTGCGATAAGGATCATATTCTATTGTTAATACTTTTGCAGGAATGTCAAGTTTATCTTGCCCTTGTTTGAAATCAATCAAACGATACCTTTTTTTATGTCCGCCACCTCGCCATCTAACTGAAAT
This sequence comes from bacterium, assembly GCA_021158645.1. GTDB lineage: Bacteria > Patescibacteriota > Minisyncoccia > UBA6257 > JAGGUH01 > JAGGUH01. Next base: position 9,465 of record JAGGUH010000024.1, read on the forward strand.
TTTTCCTCTGGAACGGCCATATTTTTGATCAAGTTTAACTAAGAGCGGTTTGTAGGGCTCATTGGTTGTTAATACTTTCTTATAATCAACTACGGTCATTTTTCTCTGTCCTGGTGTTGTTGGTTTTTTTTCTTTAATAGCCATAATAATTTAAGCGTAAAACTCAAAACTAATTCAAATTAAATCTCAAATCTCAAATGTCAAATGTCAAATCCACATCTTAAATGTCAAATCTAAATTTTTAATGCCAAATGTCAAAAAAATTCAAAATGCAAAAATCAAAATTCAAAATGACAATTCAAAATTCAAAAAGAATTAAAAATAAAAACTTTTTCTTTTTTCTTTAATTCTTTTTATTCTTTTTGATTTTTCATTTTGATTTTTGATGTTTGGTTTTTGATTTAACTTTGTTTTGGATTTTGAATTTTTAATATCCTTATTTAGGTGCAATCTCAATACTATGTCCTTCTTTTAATGTTACAATTGCTTTTTTATATCCGGGTTTTTTTCCAGAAAATCTTCCTAATCTTTTTGGCTTTGAAGGTATTTTTGCAATTCGAACTTTTTCTACTTTAACTCCATAAATCAACTCAATTGCTTTTTCAACTAAAATTTTATTAGCATTATTTGCGACTTTAAATTGATATTGATTTTTAGAAGTAAGCATTGAAGATTTTTCAGTAATAATCGGGCTTAAAATAATATCAAATAATCTTGCTTTTTCTAAAAGCATTCTTTCTTCATTTTTTTCTCTTTTTTCTTCTGTTTTTTTCTTCTCCTCTTGCTTTTTTTCTTTGTTTTTATTTCGAGAAAATAAAGCCATTGTTTTTATTTTTTAAGAAAAATTTTTTCTATTAAAGGAATTGTCTCTTTTTCCATTAAAAGATACTTAAAGTTTGCCAAATCTAAAGCATTTAAAGAATCAACTAAAATAATTTTTGTCTTTGGCAGATTCCTTGCTGAAAGCAAAACATTTTTTTGATTTTTTGCTAAAACTAAAAGCAATGATTTTGGTTTTTCTTTAAAAATATTTTTTAAAATCTCTAACATTCTCTTTGTTTTCGGCTTTTCTTCAAATGTTTCGAATTTATCTAATAAAAAAATTTCTTTGTCTCTTAACTTTTGAGAAAGCAGGCAAAAAATTGCTTTTCTCTTCATTTTTTTTGGAATTTTTTTTTCGTAATTCTTTTCTTTTCTTGGACCAAAAGTAACACCACCACCAACCCACAGAGGAGATCTAATTGAACCATGCCTTGCTCTGCCAGTACCCTTTTGAGACCAAGGTTTTTTACCTCCGCCTTTTACTTCTGCCCTTGTTTTAGTATGTGCCCAAGGATATCTTTGATTTGCTAAATAACTTACAATCACTTGATGAACTAAATCTGAATTAAATTTAACCTCAAAAATTTCTGGGTTTAGTTCAATCTCTTCAACTTTTTCTCCTTTTTGATTGTAAACTGGAATGGTTAAAGACATAATTTAAATGTCAAATTTCAAATGTCAAATTTTTCAATCTAAAATTTTAAATCTGAAATCTAAAATCTACATTCAAAATAAGTTTAAGCGCAAAACT
>JAGGUH010000064.1 GCA_021158645.1 bacterium
AATAATCTAAGCCATATTTAATTAAAACAGAGACAATCTGCTTGCTTCGTTTAATCTGACTCCAGGTTTTAAGATTGAACATACTATAAAAAGCTCAAAGCTTAAAGCTGCAATTTTGAAATTCCAAATTCCAAATTACAAATTACAAACAATATCAAAATTCAAATGTTCAAAATTCAAAACTTTAATTTCTTAATTTTGTTTTGAATTTTGGATTTTGGTCATTTGGATTTGTTTAGGATTTAAGATTTTGAATTTAGGATTTGAATAAATTAGCTTTAAGCTTTACGTTTTAGCTTTGCACTTTGAGTTTTGCGCTTTGCGCTGAAGATCCTTTATAGTATCTCTACTATTTCTTAGATAACTTATCAACCTTTGCCTTTAAGGCATCTAATTCTTTTCGGGTAGGAATATTCAATTTTTTCAGTGTTTTTTCTACTATTTTTTCAATTCTTTTTTCTGCTTCAACTCTACTTTTCTCTGCTTTCTTCATTAAATCCTTAACAAATTTTGCCTCTTCGGTTTTTGTTAATTCGCCTCGTTTAACTAAATCTTTAGCTAATTTCTCGGCTTTCTCACGAGTTAAAGCCAAAGCGCCCAAGCCGGCTAAAATTGTTTTTCTAATTAAATCTGACATAATTTTTGTTCTCAATTTTGGTTAATTTTTAAATCGACCTTGGATTAAAAAATATCGCGGGGGCATCCAATACAAATTTATTAATTGAATACCCCCATATTATTTTTATTGACCAAACGGCCAATTTTTGTTTGACCAAGCCCAACAAAGATAGCCACCAATAACTATAATGGCAATCACTGCTATTCCGATACCAATCGTTATAGGACTTGACCAGTCGATATTTGTTAGAAAATTTGTTCTCATATTTTTTTCTTTCAATTGTTAAATTAATAAAACCCTTAAGGCGAGTTCGTCCCGACCTTTAATTGGATAACAAAAGCGACGACTTTAGTTTTAAAATTCCGATAACTTTTTTTAGGAACAAATCTTTGTTTTGCTACCTTGATAATACTACTTACTTACCGATTGGTAAGTAATTTTAGTATAAGTATATCAAAATAAATAAATATTTGTCAAGCAAACTAAAAACTATATTTTCTCGAAAAAAAACAATAAATGCCTGCTAAAATCTAACTCTTTACAAATTTAAAAATTGCGGTAAACCCCGTAAGAGACCAAAGGTCTTACGGGGTAAAAAAGAAAACGGCAGATTGGATTTTTTTAGAAATTTTTGATAAAATAAACTAAAAATTTATGCAAAGAATTTTTGCAACTAAAATTGGAAACTATCTTGGAAAAGAAGTTCATCTTTTTGGATTTATAATTTCAAGGAGAAATCATGGAAGCGTAATTTTTGCTGACCTAAAAGATCTAACCGGAGTTTGTCAGGTGGTTTTTTTAAAAAATAAAAATTGTTTCAAATTATCAAAAACCTTCAATGATTGGGATGTTGTTGAAATCAAAGGAAAAGTTAATTTAAGACCAAAAGGAAACCAAAATCCAGAAATTGAAAGCGGCTCTTATGAAGTAGAAGCAGATTTCTTAAAAATTCTCTCTAAAGCAGAAAATCTTCCAATCTCGGTTGATGGAGATGGATATCAAATCTCCGAAGAGTTACGACTCAAATATCGATATTTAGATTTAAGAAGAGAACGCCTTCAAAAAAATTTAAAATTAAGACACAAATCTTTCAATTTTATTAGAGAATATTTATCAAAGAAAAATTTTATTGAAATCGAAACACCAATTTTATCAAAATCAACCCCTGAAGGCGCCAGAGATTATTTAATTCCTTCAAGAATTTATCCCGGAAATTTTTTTGCTCTGCCTCAATCACCTCAACAATATAAACAACTTTTAATGGTTGCTGGCTTTGAAAAATATTTTCAAATCACACACTGCTTTCGAGATGAAGATCTAAGAGGCGACCGCCAACCAGAATTTACTCAATTAGATTTAGAAATAAGTTTTGTTAGTCAAAATGAAATTTTAGAGTTGGTAAAAGATTTGTTATCTAACCTTATTAAAAAATTCTTTCCAGAAAAGAAAGTTTGGTTTTCAAAGTTATCCTACCAAGAAGCAATAAAAAAATATCACACCGACAAACCAGATTTAAGGAAAAATAAAAATGATAAAGATGAACTTGCTTTTTGTTTTATAGATAATTTTCCAATGTTTGAATGGGACAAAAAAGAAAAAAGATACCAAACACTTCATCATCCATTTACTATGCCAAAATTAGTAAAAAATGGAAAAATTGTTGAAGATAAAATTGAAATTTTAAATTCTTTAAAAAAACAGCCAGAAAAACTTTTATCTTGGCAATATGATGTTGTTTTAAATGGCGAAGAAATTGGTGGTGGTTCAATTAGAAGTAATGACGCCAAAATTTTAATTTCAGTATTTGAAGTTTTAGGATACTCCAAAAAAGAAATTAATGAAAAATTTTCTCATTTAATTGAAGCATTTAAATACGGAGTACCTCCTCATGGCGGCATTGCTTTTGGGGTTGACAGAATTTTGGCAATTCTTTTAAATGAACCAAGCATTAGAGAGGTCATTGCTTTTCCAAAATCAGGAAAAGCGGTAGATTTAATGACAAAATCTCCTTCAAAGGTCGAAAAAGAACAATTAAACGAACTTTATCTAAAATTAAAAAAATGAAAACAAAAGAAAAAACTTTATTAATTATCAAGCCAGATGCGTTGCAGCGAAACCTTTTGGGAGAGATTATTCATCGTTTTGAAAGAAAAGGGTTAAAAATTGTCGGATTAAAAATGATTCAATTAGAAGATGTTTTGCTAAATAGCCATTATGCACACCACAAGGATAAACCATTCTTTGAAAGCTTAAAAAAGTTTATGAAATCTTCTCCAGTTGTAGTTTTAGTTTTGGAAGGACTTGAAGCAGTAAAAGTAGTAAGACAAATTTGCGGTGCTACTTGTGGCAGAGAAGCCGATATCGGAACTATTAGAGGTGATTTTTCAATGTCAACGCAAACAAATATTGTTCATGCTTCCGATTCTTTAGAAACAGCAGAAATGGAAATTAAAAGATTTTTTAAAGAAGATGAACTCTTTGAATATCAAAAAATTGACTTCCCCTACCTTTATAGTGAAGATGAAATAAATTAAATAATCTATTTTCCGTCTTGATTTTTTGGTTTGCCTATACTTGTTTAAAAAAGAATAAAAAAACAAAAAATTAAAAGATATAAATTATTCTAAAAAGTTATCCACAACTTTCTTCTTGATTTTTTTAAAAATAAATAGATAATTAAAATAGCCCTTTTTAGAAAGGAAAAGAAAGGTCTTGGGGCAATTAAAAATTTAGGGAGCCGAAGCATTCTTGTTCCAGTTCTTAGGAACGGAACAAGAATTGAGGCACCCACCTTAAAATCTGCCAAGAAAACTTTCTTTCTCCTTTCAAGAAGGGCTATTTTTTTATGATTGCTTTCCAATCTTGGTAATCATTAATACCTTGATATATTACTCCTAAAAGAAACCCTAAAAGCAATTTATTATAAATAATCGGAATCTGAAAAATAATTCCTAAAATAAGAATTAATGAGGAACAAAACCAATGATGAAAATGAAGTCGATAGTTTTTTATTTTAATAATTAAAGACCTAAAAAATTTAGGTGGCTGACCTGTTTTCTCTCCAGCAAAAAATTTGGCTAAAAAATAGCCCCAAATAATTCCTAAAAGCATTAAAAAATATCCGTAAAAAACTGCTCCTATCAAAAAAAGAAAAATTATTTTTTTCTTAATTTTAAGAAAATTCATTTCTCAATTTTAAAAAAATTTTAAGACAAAATAAAAAATATGTCAAATTGATTATTTTTCTATTTTAAATAAAATTTGAAATAGTTTTATGAAATTTGTTCATCTTCATTGTCATTCTCATTATAGTTTATTAGATGGAATGCCAAAAATTGATCAGTTGATTGAAAAAGCAAAGGAATTTAAAATGCCAGCCCTAGCAATTACTGATCATGGAGTAATGTATGGAGCAATCGAATTTTATCAGAAAGCAAAAAAGAAAGGAATAAAACCTATCATTGGATTTGAGGCATATGTCGCATCTTCAGGAAGGCATCAAAAAATAAAAACTAATGAAAAAAGGCATCATTTAACTCTTCTGGCAAAAAACTTTTTAGGGTATCAAACTTTGATTAAACTTTGTAGTTTTGGACATTTAGAAGGATTTTACTATAAACCAAGAATTGATGATGAACTTCTAAAGCAATATCATCAAGAAATAATTTGTCTTTCAGGGTGTATTCAAGGAGAAATTCCCCAATTAATTTTAGCAAAGAAAATTGAAGCAGCAAAAAGAAAAATTCTTTTTTACAAAGAAATTTTTGGTGATGATTTTTATTTAGAAATAATGCCTTTTTCAAAATTAAAAGGGCAAAAAGAAGTAAACGAAACTTTAATCCAACTTTCAAAAGAATTAAAAGTTCCGGTAGTGGCAACTTGCGATATTCATTATCTTTATCCTGAAGATGCCCAAGCCCACGATGTCTTATTAGCCATTCAAACCAAAAATTTAGTTTCTGATAAAAATCGGCTCTCAATGAAAGAAGATGATTTTTCTTTTAAATCTCCGGAAGAAGTGATTAATTTTTTTAAAAACACTCCTGAGGCAATTGAAAATACTTTAAAAATTGCAGAAAAATGTAATCTTGAAATTGAACTTGGAAAAATTCAAATGCCGAAAATTAAAGTCGAAAAAGGATTAAGCAGTTTTTCTTATTTAAAAAAATTAGCCGAAGAAGGACTTAAAAAAAGATATCCAAAAATTACTTCTTCTCTTAAAAACCAATTTAATTATGAACTTGAGATAATTAAAAAAACTGGTTTTTCAGATTATTTTTTGATTGTTTCTGATATTGTTAATTGGGCTAAAAGAAGAGGAATTGTTGTTGGCCCAGGTAGAGGTTCGGCAGCCGGGTCTTTAATTTCCTATTGTTTGGGGATTACTGAAATCGATCCTATTAAATACTCTCTTTTATTTGAAAGATTTTTAAATCCGGAAAGAATCTCAATGCCTGATATTGATATTGATTTTGACGATAAAAGAAGAGATGAAGTTATTGAATATGCAAAAGAAAAATTTGGTAAAAATCATGTGGCTCGAATTATTACTTTTGGAACAATGGCTGCCAGACCAGCAGTTAGAGATGTTGGAAGAGCGTTAGGAATTTCATATAGTTTATGCGATGCTTTAGCCAAAACTATTCCACAAAATCTTCCTATCGAAGAAGCCCTGAAAATTTCCCCAGAATTTAATCATTATTATTCTACCAATCCCCAAGCGGCTCAAATTATTAAAATTGCCAAAAAATTAGAAGGAGTTGCAAGACACGCTTCAGTCCATGCCTGTGGGGTAGCAATTGCTCCATTTCCTTTAATGGAAAAAATTCCTCTCCAAAGAGCTCCTCAAGACCCTCAAACAATTATTACCCAGTATGAAATGAAAACCATTGAAAAATTAGGGCTTTTAAAAATGGATTTTTTGGGACTCAAAAATTTAACAATTATTCAAGACACCTTAAGAAATATTAACGAAACTGAAAAAATAGATCTTGATATAAAAAAAGTGCCATTAGAAGATAAAAAAACTTACCAGTTATTTTCCAAAGGAGAAACGGTTGGAGTATTTCAATTTGAAAGCGAAGGAATGCAGAATACTTTAAAGGGAATTAAACCAAATCAATTCGAAGATTTAATTGCAGTTGTAGCACTTTACCGACCCGGTCCAGCCCGATTAATTCCATTATATATCAAAAGAAAACAAGGCAAAGAAAAAGTTAAATACCCTCATCAAAAATTAAAACCAATTTTAGAAAACACTTACGGAGTTTTAATTTATCAGGAACAACTTATGGAAATTGCCAAAGAGTTGGCTGGTTTTTCTTTGGCTGAAGCCGACATTTTAAGAAAAGCGGTTGGAAAAAAAATTAAAGAATTATTAGAAGAGCAAAAAGAAAAATTAATTCAAGGAATGATTAAAAAAGGAATTAAAAAAGAAATTGCCCAAAAAATTTGGGAATGGATTTTGCCTTTTGCCAGTTATGGTTTTAATAAAAGCCATTCCACTGCTTATGCATTAATTGGCTATTGGACTGCTTACCTTAAAGCCCATTTTCCCTATGAATTTATGGCAGCCGTGCTTAATTCAGAAGGCAATAATGTTGATAAAATTTCATTTTTACTTTCTGAATGTAAGAGAGCAAAAATTGAAGTTTTACCGCCTCATATCAATAAAAGTTTTGAAGATTTTCGAGTTGTCAAAGAAAATTCAAAAAAAATAATTCGTTTCGGACTGGCAGCAATTAAAAATGTCGGTAAAAATTTAGTAGAAGCAATTATTAAAGAAAGAGAAAAAAATGGTCCTTTCAAATCAATTCAAAATTTTTTAGAAAGAATTGATCATAAGGATTTAAATAAAAAATCAATCGAAGCATTAATAAAAGCCGGAGTTTTTTCAGGAATGGAAGACCGAAGAGTTTTACTTGACAATTTAGATTATCTTCTTAAATATCTCAAAGAATCAAAGAAAACCAACGAAACATCTCAAGAAACTCTCTTTTCTTCAAACATTTTAAAACCAGATTTTTCTTTGAAAAAAGAAAATTCAGCAAGTTTAAAAGAAAAATTAAAATGGGAAAAAGACCTTTTAGGAGTTTTCGTTTCAGGGCATCCTTTGGACTTCATTAAAGATTCAAATAAGATAAGATATAAAATTGCCGATCTTTATCCTCTTTCTGATTTGTCCTCACCAATAGAAATTATTGGACTTGTCTCGGAAATTAAAAAAATAGTCACCAAAAATGGGAACCAAATGCTTTTTGTAAAAATAGAAGACCAAACTGGATCAATTGAAACTATTGTTTTTCCTGACACTTTACAAAAAACATTTATTGCTTGGCAAAAAAACAAAATTTTAAAAATCAAAGGCAATTTGACAAAAAAGGAAAGTTTACCTAAAATTATTTGCCAGGAAGCAAAAGTTATAGAATAATATGAATCTTCTTTTAATCCATTCTAATAAACTTTCATATAAGGTTTTAAAAAAAGCGATTAAAGAAGCAAATTTACCAGAAGAAAAAGAAAAAGAAGTCAAAGAAAGTTTGGTGGTTTTTTTTGCCATTACCCAAAACGATTCTAAAAAAACGGCTCAAAAAGCAGCGCAAGAAATTAAAGAAGTTGCCAAAAAACTAAAAGAAAAAAAAATTGTTCTTTATCCTTATGTCCATCTTTTATTTGGCAAAAAACCGGCTCCGATAAATTTAGCCCAAGAAATTCAAAAATTTTTAAAACTTTTTTTGGAAAAAGAAAAGAATTTTGAGATTATTGTTGTTCCTTTCGGATTTTATAAAAGTTTTGAAATTAAAACCAAAGGACACCCCTTATCAGAACTTTCAAGAGTAGTTGAAGTCGAAGACAAAGAAATTTCTTTGGCATTAAAAAAAGAAGAAAATCTCAAATCAAACTGGTTTATCTTTGATCCAAAAAACAAAAAAGAATATCCCATTAAATTTAAAAAAGACAAACTTTCTGGTTTTGATTTTTCAAAAAGAGAAAATTTAGAAAAATTAGCAAGATATGAAATGAAAAAAAGAAGAATTGTTGACATTGAACCCCCTCATGTATCTTTAATGAAAAAATTAGAAATTGCTGACTATGAAAAAGGTTCAGATCCAGGTAATCTAAAATTTTTCCCCAAAGGAAAACTAATTAAATCGCTAATCGAAGAATGGATCACTAAAAATATGCTTGAAGCCGGAGCAATGGAGGTGGAAACTCCAATTATGTATGACCTTAATCATCCGGCTTTAAAAAAATACCTTAATCGTTTTCCAGCCCGCCAGTATTTAATCGAAACTCCAAACAAAATGGTTTTTTTAAGATTTGCCGCCTGCTTTGGCCAATTCTTAATGCTTTCCGAATCCTCGCTATCTTACAAAAACCTTCCTTTTTGGCTTTATGAACTAACTCGTTATAGTTTTCGAGTTGAACAAAGAGGAGAATTGGCTGGATTAAGAAGATTAAGAGCTTTTTCAATGCCTGATTGCCATGCTTTTTGTAAAAACTTAGAAGAAGCAAAAAAAGAAATTTTAAAGAGGTTCGAACTTACCAAAAAAATTCAAAATGGAATTGGTTTAGATTTGAATTCAGATTTTGAGATTGCTCTACGGCTTGTAAAGAGTTTTTATAAAGAAAATAAAAAATTTGTTTGGGAGTTTATTAAAAAAATTGGAAAACCAATTCTCGTTGAAATGTGGGAAAAAAAATTTTTTTATTTTGTCTTTAAATATGAATGGAACTTTATTGACGCTCTAAATAAAGCTGCATCTCTCTCAACTGATCAAATTGATATTGAAAATGCTAAAAATTTTGAGATTACTTACTTAGATAAAGATCAAAAAAGAAAACATCCAATTATTCTTCATTTATCTCCATCAGGTGCTATTGAAAGAGCAATTTATGCATTACTTGAAAAAGCATACTTAAAACAAAAGCAAGGCAGAAATTCAATTCTTCCATTATGGCTTTCTCCATCTCAAATTCGAATCTGCCCGGTTTCTGATAAATATCTTGTCTTCTCTAAAAAAATTTCAGAAATCTTGAAAAAAGAAAAAATAAGAAGCGAAATTGATGACAGAAATCTAACAATTGCAAAAAAAATTATGGAAGCCGAAACTGACTGGATTCCATATGTTTTAGTTGTTGGAGAAAAAGAAAAAAAAGAAAAAATATTTTCAGTAAGAATTAAAGAAAAAAACAAGATAAAAAAAATGAAATTAGAAGAGTTAATCAAGGAAATAAAAAAACAAACAAAAAATTTCCCTTACCGACCACTTCCTTTATCACCTCTTCTCTCTTCTCAACTAAAATTCAAATAATTCCTAATTTTTTCATTCTCTCGTATTCCGCCTGCTTTTTTAGACGATGCAATTTGGAAAGTTTCTTCGTCCTTTTATTTGGCTTTGGACTATAAAATTGCCTTTTTTTTGCCTCAATCAAAATTCCCGCCTTCATTACTTTGGCGCTAAATCTCTTCACTAAATTTAAAACTGACTCATTTGGTTTTTTCCAAACTTCAACTGACATAATTATTTTAATTTTTGATAGGTTTCTTCCAAATTATCATCTCCAGTTTCAACAATGGTTTGCATAGAACCGCCACCATCATTTGGATATCTCGGAATAATATGAATATGCAAATGATTTATTACCTGCCCTGCATCTTCTCCATGGTTCCAACCAATATTAAAACTTGAAACATTTAATTTTTCCTCTAAAAGAATAGTCATTTTTTTAACGGTTTCAAATAATTTTGTTATTTCTTCTTCTGGAACTTCAGTTAAATTTTGATAATGCTTTTTAGGAATTACTAAAAGATGACCTTTCTGAGAAGGATTAATATCTAAAAAAGCAATGCTAAATTCATCTTCGTAAACAATTTTTGAATCAATTTCCTTATTGGCAATTTTACAAAAAAGACAAGACATAATAAATTTAAAGTTTAAGCACAAAACTCAAAGCGTAAAGCGCAAAACTAATTTATTTAAATTACAAATTACAAATTCAAAATTCGAAACAAAGTTAAATCAAAAATCAAATATCAAAAATCAAAATGAAAAATCAAAAAGAATAAAAAGAATTAAAGAAAAAAGAAAAAGTTTTTATTTTTAATTCTTTTTGAATTTTGCATTGCCATTTTGAATTTTGATTTTTGCATTTTGAATTTTTTTTGACATTTGGCATTAAAAGTTTAGATTTGAGATTTAAGATTTGGATTTGAGATTTGAGTTTTGAGTTTTGAGATTTTAACTTGAATTAACTTTACGCTTTACGCTTTAAATTTTATTTTAAATTAAAAATTTTAGGTTTTAGATGCAGATTTTACTTTTTAGATTTTAGATTTGTTATTTTTTTTAAATATTGCACACCTATAAACATCATTTTTCAATTCTTTTCTTTAATTCCTTAATTAATTTATTTTGTGGAATTTCTTCTTGAATACCACTTTCCATATCTTTTATTAAAATTGTTTTTTCTGCCGCTTCTCTTTGACCTAAAATTAAAGCAAGTTTAACATTAAGTTTTGAAGCCGCTCTTAATTGAGCAGAAATACTCTCTTTTTCTATTGCTTCTGCGGCTTTAAAGCCGGCTTTCTTTATCTCTCTCCAAACTGCTAAAATTTCTTTTTTTGCTTCCCCGCCTAAAGCAATTAAAAATAAATCTTTTGGATTGACTTTTATCTTAACACCTTTAATTTTCATTGCTTCAATTATTCTCTCTATTCCGGCTCCAAAACCAACGCCAGCAACATTCTCCCCTCCCAAAAACTTAATTAATTCATTATATCTTCCTCCACCACCTAAAGAAAGTTTTGAAAATTCTTCTTCCTCTTCTCCCCCTAAAAAGATTTCAAACACGGTATTAGTATAATAATCTAATCCACGAACCAAAGTATGATCCAAGTAATACGGCAAAGAAAGATAATCTAAAAATTCTAATACTAATTTGAAATGCCTTTTACAATCTTTACATAAAAAATCTAAAATAATTGGAACGCCTTTTTTATACAAACTGCATTTTTCTTCCTTGCAATCCAAAAGACGAAGAGGATTTACTTCAAATCTTTTTTGACAATCAGAACAAAGATTTTTCAGATAGGGTTGATAATATTTTTTAAGCGCTCTTAAATATTTCTTTCTACATTTTCGACAACCGATACTATTTATCTTTACTATAAAATCTTTTAATTTTAATGATTTTAAAATATCAGTAAAAACCAGAACTACCAAAGCGTCATAAAACGGATCTTTTGCTCCTAAAACTTCAAATCCAAATTGATGAAATTCTCTTTCTCTTGCCCTCTGGGGTCTTTCATATCTAAAAAAAGGACCATAATAATAAAGTTTTACTGGTTGAGGCAAAGAACTCATTCCGTTTTCAATATAAGCCCGACAAATTGGTGCTGTTCCTTCAGGTCTTAGAACTAACTTTTCTTTTCCTTTTGTTGTTAAAGAATACATTTGTTTAGAAACCAATTCGCTTTCTTCTCCAACACCTTTTAAAAAAATTTCTTTCTTCTCCAAAATTGGCGTTTCAATAAAATGAAAATCATAATCTTTAGCAATTTTTTCTACGCTTTGATAAATTTTTTTCCAGAATCCTTCTTCTTCTGGCAAAATATCTTTCATCCCCTTTGGGGATGCAAAAAAATTTTTTGGCATTTTTAAAGAATTAATGGATAAAAACTGCTAATGCTTTTGGCGGCCAAGCCCTTAAGCGAACTACCCCTATAATGGCTGATCTATCCAATGCTCCCCAAGATCGAGAATCATAACTTGCCTTACGATTATCACCTAAAACAAAATATTGATTTTTTTTCAAAGTAATATCAACACTACCAGGAGTATAGTTTTCGGTTAAATATGGCTCTTCTAATTGAAAACCGGTCGAATTCTGCTTGTTGTAAATAAAAATTTTCCCATCCTTTATTACAACTCTTTCTTCAGGCAAACCAATAATCCTTTTAATAAAAAATACTGATGAAGAATTTGGACTTCTAAAAACAATAACTTCTCCCCTTTCAAAACCGCTTAATCGCGGAGTAATCTCATCAACAATTAAATAATCACCCGAAGAAAAATTTGGTAGCATACTCTCCCCTTTTACAAAAAATGGCTGAAGTAAAAAAGTCCTTATCAGTAAAACAATCGCTACCGAAATCACAACAGTTTCAGCTATTTCTTTGAAAAAATTTAAAAAAGTTTTTTTCATTTTTTATGATTGAATTTTTATGTTGAAAATATAATAATCAAAAATTTTTTGTCAAATTTTTAATTTCCAACTTAAATTTCAACCAACCTTGTTTTAGATTTCTAAATGAAATTTACCTGTTTTAAATTCTATTCTGATTTTGTGGTAATAATTTTATCTTCAGTATAAGAAGCAATGACTTTAATTGGAGCGTGCCCCAAAGATGTCATAAACAAACCTTCTCCAATATCAAATCTTTCTAATAATTTTTTTTCAACCTCCGAAAGTCCTAAAGTTTCAGCAATTAAACCGCTATTTGCTGGAGAATTTTTTAAAAGGAATTGAAACGAAGAGTTGGTAATAATTGGCATTCCATAAGAAGATTTCAAAAAATCACTAATATTTTGAGTAATATTGGTAATTCCCAACAAATATTTTCGGGCTCTTTTAACTAACCCTGACAAATAAGAAGCCGAATCTGGATATTTCATCATCCACCATGCCTCATCAACTAAAACAATTCTTTTCTTAAGTTTGCTTCTAATTGAAGTCCAAATAAAATCTAAAATAATATACATTGCAATTGGCCTTAATTCTTCTTCTAAATCTCTTAAACAAAAAACCGCTAAACGATTATCAATTTTTATTGTTGTTGGTTGATTTAAAAAACCAGCATAAACTCCTTTTGTATAAGGATACAATCTTCTGGCTAACCCTTCTCCTCCCTCCATTCCTCTCAAAACTTCTTCTAAATCTGAAAGCAAAGGATAGTTTTTAATTTTCGAAAAATCAGTTTTTGGAGTAATATCTCTTAACTCATATGTTTTTTCAATTGCCTGATATAAAATCGATTCTTCCTCTGGAGAAATTTTTTTTAAAATTATTTTAAAAAGCCCAATTAAACTTAAAATGTTCGATTTTAAAATTTCCTCATTTGATTCGTCGGGCGAACCCTTAGGCAAATCAAAAGGATTAACCTTATAATCAGAGGCAATTGAAATATCAAAAAAACTTCCTCCCAATGTATAAGCCAAATTTTGATACTCTTTTTCTGGATCAATTATTAAAACATCAATATCATTCATTAAAGATCTTATCGTCTCTAATTTCGCAAAATAACTTTTTCCGGCTCCTGATTGAGCAAAAATTAACATATTTGCATTTTCAAGTGAAAATCTGTCAAAAATCACCGGGGTGTTATTATAAAGATTAATTCCATAAAGAACTCCGCGATCACTCGATAGGGTTAATGAAACAAAAGGAAAAAAAGTAGAAGCCGGCAAAGTATCTAAAACATTATGAACCTTTAGTTTGTCCATTCCTAAAGGAAAACAACTTTCCACTCCGTCCCATTGCAAAAATACTGCTGGTTTAATGTAAATCAATCTTCCCTCTAACATCAAAGAAATTTCTTTTTCAGCGGCTTCCAAATCTTCCAAATTCTCCGCCCATAAACTAAAATAAAAACCAACTCGAAATAACTTTTCCTGAGCCTGCTGGAGAGCATCTCTTAATTTTTCAATATTTTGATAGGCAACTTCCAACTCTGGATCTCTAACATATCCCTTTTCTTGTCTTTCAGCAATTTGACTTGCAACTTGAGCCGCTTTTTTTCTAAGTCGCTTTAAAGCCGAAGAAGTATCAATTGGATGAAAAAAAATACTTGCATCAAAAATTCTTTCTAAATTTACTAATTGATTTAGCCATCCAAAATCCAAATAACTTGGATAAGAAAAAACAAAAAAACTTTTTCCGTAAAGATTTCCAAGTTTAAAAAAATTAGAATTAATTTCTAATCCCGAAGGTGCAATAATATTTTTTAAAATCTCAATTGCGCTTTGTTCTCCAAAAGTTTCTTTAGGTAAAATTATTTTTTCTTTTTTTATTTTTTTAAAAAATTTAAAAATCATTATGCTTCTAATTTTTTTAGAATTTCAAGTCCTGTTTTTTCAATAATTCCTGGATTGTAAAGATTATATAAAAGTTCTATAACTTCATTTGTAGTTAAAATTTTATTTGCAAGCCCAATTCTTTCTAATCCGCTAATTACCAATTCTACCCTCTGAAGCAACTGATTCTTCTTTTTTTCAAATGAAAATAATTCTGTTTTTTTAGAAACATTACTTTTCCCAAAAGGAAACTTTAAAAAGGAAAAAATAGAACTTTTCCTATGAATTAAAGGCACATCATAAGGCACAACAACAAAAAAACTTTTTTGATAAAAAATTCCTTTTTCTACTAATTTCTTAATAAATTCAACATACTCTCTAATTTGCAGTTTTAAAAGATCTGAAGTTTCTTTTTCTTCTTGTTTTTTTAACCTTTCAAGATATTTTTTTAAACTAATTTCTCGAGAATGAACAATAAGTTGAATAGAAAAATCTAAAGAATTTAAAAAATCTTGAAAGGTATGGCAAATCATACTCTGCTCTTCATCTGATTTTAGCAAAAGGTTAATTCCAGAAACTGCAATAATCTGGCGCAAAGAACCATTTTTTAAAATCAAAATTCCATCTTTTATATTTTCAACTTCTAACAATTTATGAGTTGAAGGAAAACGCATAATAAAAATTCAAAATTCAAAATTAAATAAATCTCAAATCTCAAATGTCAAATCTCAAATCCAAATTTTAAATCTAAAATCTAAACTTTTAATACCAAATGTCAAAAAAAATTCAAAATATCAAAAATCAAAATTCAAAATGACAATTCAAAATTCAAAAAGAATATCCCTCCCCCACCTTAATCCTCCCCCTC
>JAGGUH010000052.1 GCA_021158645.1 bacterium
TTATTTTGAAAAAGAACAAAATCCTAAAATGATTAAAAAATTATCTTTCAAAATCAATCAAAGGTCGAAAGAAAAACTTCAAAAAATACTTAAAAATTAGCTGCTCACTTTTATTTGATATTTAACCGTTAACTCGTTAATAAATAATAAAACAATAAAAGAATTATTAATTTTTAATTGTCACTAAATCGCCTTCTTTTAGATTATAATTTCCATTAATAATAATCTCTTCTCCTTCAGATAATCCTTCTATAACTTTTAATCTATTTTCGTCAATAGCCTCAGTTTTAACATTTCTTATTTTAACTCTTGAGTTTTTTACAACATAAATTTTTTCAATTCCTTTTTCTTTAAATACTGCTGATTTGGGAATTATTAATACACTTTTTTGTTTTTTAGTAATAATTTTTACTTCGGCTACCATTCCGGCTTTAATTTTTCCGTTAAAATTCTCTAATTGAATTTTAACAGGAAATTTTTTGCTTATTGGATCAGCCACCGGACCAACATAATAAACTTTTCCAATAAATTTTTCGTTAGGATAAGATGCCAAAACAACCTCAACTTCTTGACCAATAAAAACCTTACCAATATCAAATTCGGTTAAAGATACTTTAATTTCTATACTTTTTGGATTTACAATTTCAACCACGGGATTTCCAGCAATTGCCATTTCTCCTACTTCAATATACTTTTGACTAACAATACCCGAAATAGGCGCTTTAATTAAGGTATTATCTAATTGGGCTTTAATAGAATCTAATTGTCCTTGAGCGGCAGCAATTTGAAGTTGTGCCCGTTTTTTAACACTAATCAAATTTGCTTCAGCGGCTTCAAGTTGTTTTTTTGCATTTTTATAAGCCGATTGCGCCGCATCATTTCCGGTAGTTTTTCTTAATTTAGCATTAATAATACTTTGTTTAGAATTAAACAAAGCAGAAAGAGAAGATTCGACGGCACTCCGAGCACTATCAACCGCATTTTTTTCCGAAAGTAAAGATGTATGTTTTCCGTCTAATCCACCTCTAACTTCAACCAATAAATCTCTTACTGCCTGTAAAGCCGGTATAATATCAACAAGTATTTGGTCAACTTTTTTTTGAGAAAAATTTTCTGTTGCTTCTTCAACTTCTTTTTTAACTCCTCCATCTAAAGAAATAATAAATTGTGAAGTCCACTGAGCCGCATTCGGTTGTCCTAAAAGTAATTCAACTGCCTTTGATTTTTTTTCGGCAATACGAGCCGCAGTTAGACCACCAGTGGTAAAATATTTATATTGAAGTTCGGTCGCCATAACTATCGCGTTAGTTCCTGTTAAAACTGCGTTACGAGCAGTGTTTAAAGCATTAATATAAGCATCGGTTATCGCCTGCTCACTGGTAATATTAGTATCTTCTAAAGATTTTTTTGCATTAGCCAAAGATACTTTTGCTGCCTCTACCGCAACTTCAGCCGCTCTTATATCTTGTTTTACTGAAGCACGAGTATTGATTAAATTGGTTAACGCATTATCATAAGCCGTTTGTAATGTTTGATCACGTTCTAACTGAATAATAATTTGTCCAACTTTAACCCAATCTCCTTCTTTAAAATAAATATCCACAACTTTGCCTGTTGTTTTGGGGCTAACTTTAATTTTATTTGAAGGTTCGGTTACTCCAGAAGCCGAAATACTCTGAGTAAAATTTTCCAAAGATACTTTTTTAGTTTGAACAACAATCGCTTCTTCGCCGATTCCAGAGTTAATATTAATAGAAGCAGTATTTAATCTATCAGTTGATAAAAATTTGCCGTCTCTTGCCGCAAACAACAAACTGGCTCCAATTACTAAACTAATAATAAGCGCAATACCAAAAAATATCTTTTTATATTTTTTATTTTTGGTTATGATTTTCATAATTTTTTGATAATTTTTCTAAAATTTTGATAAGATTTTTTAGTTCTTTTGCGTTAAGTTGCTTTAAAACTTTTTTCATATTGTTATTAATTTTATTAATGCCTTTTTCAAGTTCTTTTTTTCCCTTCAAAGTAATAAAAAGACGAATAGCCCGACGATCATTTTTATCATATATTCTTTTAACTACTCCCGATTTAACAAGCGAATCGATCAATGAAGTAACTGAGGGTGGAGTAATACAAAAATAATCAGCCACCTCTTTCATTAATGGATTTTTCTTTTCTGTTATATAGCGTAAAACCTCAAAACGCAAAACTGAAAAAGGATCAAGATGTCTTTTTTCTTTTCTTAATCTTTTGTGAATTAAACGATTAGTTTTAAAAATAAGAGAGATTATATAATTTATTATTTTATCATTATTATTTGTTATTTTGCTATTACTACTCATAATATTTAATTAGATTATTTAATTGTTAGACACTCTAAATATATTTAAAAACAAAAATTTGTCAAGTTCTTTAAGCCCTTTTTTAAATTTTAGGAATAAATTTTTCAAAAATTTCAAATTATATCTATCTAAATTTTAAATTCTCACAAAATAGAAATTTTTTAAAAAACATCTTTTAGAAA
>JAGGUH010000041.1 GCA_021158645.1 bacterium
ACTCTTTTCTTTGATGATTAGAATATTTTTTTAAATTTTTGACCTTTTTAAAGTATTTTGACTTTTTCTTTTTAATTTTCTCGTATTCAAGCACTAAAGTTAACCTTTCTTGAATAAATGATTTTTTATTTTAATCAGTTATAATAGCGGTTTTGGTAGAATTAGTTAGTATTAAATTTGATTTTTACTGCTATTCTAATAAATCGTTGTCAAAGTAGTTGACGATTACAATAATAAATTTAACTTATCAATTTAAAGTTTGAAATTTAACATTTCTTATTAGTATAGAAATTATAAATAGATTAAATCAATCTTTCTTTTATATTTTTTTCAATTTCTTCTTTCAATTTTCCATATCTTTCAAAAGATTTTTGTTTTAAAAACTCAATTTGCTCTAAATTGCCTTCTTTTGGAGGAAAAGTATTGATGTTAAAAGGTGGTGAAGTTTTGCCCTCGATCATCAATTTAACATAAGCCCAAAAATTATCAACAGAAATTAAATCAGAAGTTTTTAAATAAGGTTCAAATTCTTTTATCAAAAATTCAGCATCTTGAGCGCCAACTCGAAAAACAATCTGAGAACCAACATTTCCAAAAATTGCTTCCCTAATTTTTTCTGGAAGTTGAGCAATGTATTGATGGGCTAAAATTAAATTAAGACGATACTTTCTTGCTTCAGATAAAATAGAAGAAATAGTTTCGGTGCAAAAATTTTGAAACTCATCAATATAAAGATAAAAATCAATTCTTTTTTCTTGAGCAATATCAACCCTTGATAAAGATGCCATAAAAATTTTTGAAACAAAAATCATTCCCAAAAGATAAGCATTGGTTTCCCCTATTTTTCCTTTAGACAAATTCACTAAAAATATCTTTTTTGAATCAATTAATTTTTTAAAATCATAAAAACTATTTTTTTGCCCAATAATAGGCCTTAAATAATCATTCGAAACAAAAACATTAAGTTTTGAAGTAATATAAGGAGCCATATTTGACAAAGCAAATTCTCCTCCGGCTTCTTCGGCTTCTTTTTTCCAAAAATTATAAACTACTGGATTTTGGCATCTTGAAAGTTTTTCTTCTCTAAAGGAGGAATCAGTTAAAACTTTTGGGATTTCAACAATGGTAGAAATCTCTTTTGGATCTTCCATTAAAAGAAGCAAAGAATTCCTCATATATTGTTCAAAAACTGGACCCATTGTTTCAGCCGAAAATAAACGATAAAACATTTGAATCATTTCATTAGCAATAAAAGTTTTTTGTTCTGGATAATTTCTATCAAACTCCAAAAAGTTTAGCCCCAAGGCATATTTTGGATGTGATGGATCAAAATAAATTACATCATCAATTCTTTCTCTTGGCACCATCGACAAAAGATCATAAATTGCATCACCATGAGGATCTAAAAAAGCAACACCCTTGCCGTTTTGAATATCTTGACCTGCCATCTGGATTAATAAATTTGACTTTCCTGTACCAGTTTGCCCAACTAAATAAATATGTCTTCTTCGATCGTCATCTGAAATTTTAATAATTGTTTCTCTGCCCCGAAAAATATTTTTTCCCAAAACTAAACCATCTTGGAGCAGATCTATTGGAGGAGGCAATTCTTTTATTCTCGCTTTCTTAATTTCAACAATTTCAGTAGAAATTGGCGGATGCCAAAAAGAAGCAATTTCTTTTGAAGAAAGAATCATTTTTTGAGTTCCGGAAAATTTTCTCCAAGAAAACTCAAAAATGAAATTTAAAATTTTTTTAGGAGATATTGCCTTAAAAGAGTTTCTTAAGGGCGAATTAAAAATCTCAAATGAAGAAATAAGATCTGATAAAATTTGATTAGATCTTATTTTGTTTTGGGAAGAAACAATTAAACGCAAATTTACGGCAAAAAGTAAACTATCGGCTTTTTTTGAAAAAGAATCAATTAGTTCTTGATCGATTTCTTTTTGAGATAAATCTTTTGATTTCTTTGGTTTTTGAAAAAATAATAAATCAAAAAATTCTTTAAAAAAACTTTTTTTAATCTCAGAAATTTTTTTACCCTCCTTTAAACCAGAAACAGCATGTTTAATTTTACCATTATAAGAAGCAGGTAATGGTTTAAAAATCATCTGAATACAAGCACCTTCTCCTTCTTTTTTTAATTTTGTCAAAGATGAACAAATTGTTTCTTGAGGATCTTTTTCAAACTCATCAAAAAATCTAATTGGATATTCCCAGTCTTTTTTTAATTTCAAAAAGGCACCAGAAATTTCAGATTTTGGGTTAAAGATATTAAAATCCTCTAAAATTAGTTCGGTTTGAATTTGGGGCCAAAAACCTTCGGCGGCTTTTTGAAAAAATTCAATTTGGTTTTTTGGAACTGCTACAAAAAACTCAATTTCTTCTTTTCCTTCTCTTTGAGCAATTTCAAAACAGAAATTAATTTTCTTTCCTCCTAATACTTCTAAAAATTCTGAAACTTTTTTGAGTTCTTCTTTTAAATTAAATTTTTCTTTTTCTTCAAGGAGCGAAGGCAATTTGATTGATAAAAGACGATATTTTTGCAAAGAAAAAATACTAAATTCAAAAAATTTCCTTTTTAACAAAAGAGATATTCCAATTAAAACTATTAAAACAAATCCAGAAAAAATTAAATAAAGCATCGCTAAAAATTATCTATTAAACAAAAATAAAAATTAAAATGTAAGCGCAAAACTCAAAACTACAGCGTAAAACTTAAAGCGAATTCAAGTTAAAATCTCAAATGTCAAAACTCAAATCTCAAATCCAAATCTTAAATCTAAAATCTAACTTTTAATGTCAAATGTCAAAAAAAATTCAAAATGCAAAAATCAAAATTCAAAATGACAATTCAAAATTCAAAAAGAATATCCCTCCCCCACCTTAATCCTCCCCCTCCCTCTGGGAGGGGGAGGAAATAGGAG
>JAGGUH010000004.1 GCA_021158645.1 bacterium
AGACAAACTTCTACAATTACAATTCCTCGAGACCTTCTTTCAGAAAAAGAAGGAATTGTTTTATTGCGAAAGAAAACCTATGACCAACTTCTCTCCAAACTTTTTAAGCAAGAAATGGCTTTAAAGAGACTAAAAGAAGAAATAAAAGTGAATAAAATTATTGCTCAGGGAGAAAAAGAATTAAAACAAGGAAAAACAATTATTGCTTCTTCCTCTAAATCCGCGTTGAAGAAATATTTATGTCAAAAAAGATAACCAAAATTCATTACACCTCTATTTATCTTAAACATTATCAAAAACTTCCTAAAAATATCCAAGTTCTCCAAGATAAAAAAGAAAAATGGTTTAAAGATGACCCTTTTAATCCGCGACTGAAAACTCATAAACTTAAAGGTAAATATAGAAAATTTTTTTCTTATTCGGTGGCCCGCTCTTTTAGGGTGCTTTTTCGTTTTATCTCAGAAAATGAGGTTATCTTCTATGACATTGGTACTCATGAAATTTACAGATAATAGAACTTTTCTTGTTTAATTTTTATTCAATTTTCAAAGAACTACCTCTGGACTTCAAAGCCCAGAGGGAAATTGAGAAATTTTTTCTTTATCTTCATCTAACCTCTGGATTTAATCCGGCTTTTAAAGTTGGTTGGTTATAATTTCTAACAAAATGGCTACTCAAACAATTACTAAAACAACTAAACTTAATAAAGAAAAATCAGTGGGAATTTTCAAAGGCAAGAAAACTTTCCTAAAAGAAATTTTATGATTACTCTGGAATATACTAAATTTCCTGATTTTCTTTATTTTTGTTTTTGAGATATATTTTTCTTTCTCAATCTTTAACAAAACATTCCAGCATTCTGCAGAATGCTGGAATGTTTTGTTAAACTAAAAATTTAGATGGAAAATTTTAAGTATTTTCTCAAATAATTATCAGCAGAATGATGGATTTTTTAATAATTTTAGTGATAAATTTTTTAAAGGTTTAATAATAACTTAAATTTATTTTGAACTACAAATATCTATGGATATTAATAAATTTTTATAAATATCTATTATTTTTTTTTAAATTAAAAGAATCGCTTGAAAAGTAAAATTTTTTATGTAAAAATAAAAAAATTAGACGAAGATAAAAGGCGATTATGGTTTCTTATAATCAATCAAATTTAGAATGGTTAATGTTCAAAAAAGAAGAAGATAGGTTTCCTTTTTGGCTTTTTATTGAGAGAAAAAAGGGCAAATTTATTTTTTTGAAAGTTAAAGAAAAATGGCCCGGACCCGGGAAAAATATCTTCTGCAAGTTTGAAGGAGAAGTAAAAAAGAAAAGTTTACCCAAAGAAAAACCAATAGATAGTTGTAAAATTTTTTCTTTAAGGCAATATGGCAAAAAATTAGACATTGTTTTGGATAGAAATCGAAATAAAAGATGCTGGTTTATTTTTTTGAAAAAAGAATATAAACAAAAACCAGGTTTTTTTTACTATCAAGTTTTTTGGATTACTCAGTCCTCAATGATAGGAGAAAGAAGAGGATTTTATATTCCTTATTCTTTAAAGGAGGACTATAAAATTTTAATTGATAGTAACGAAAGGTATTCTTATAAATTTGGCAAAACTCAAACTGAAAAGCAAAGACTAAAAGTGGGAGATTATGCTTTATTGGTTGACAACAAAATTATTGCTATAGCAGAGAGAAAAACTAAAGATAATTTTTTTCATGAGATTCCCACCCTAGATGTTTTGAGATTAAAATTAGAAGAGATGGAAAAATTTCCCTACAAAGTTGTTTTATTTGAAAGTGATTATGCCGATATAACATCGGAGAAAAATAAATTCTTTAAACCAGGATTTGTGGCTGAAGTTTTGGGAGATTTATTTGCCCAATTTCCCAGCATCCAATTTATTTTCTTTAAAGGACGAAAATCAGCAAATAAATGGTTAGCTTATTATTTCAAAAGAATTTACAAAAGATATGTCACTGAAAAAGAAAACAAAAAATACTCTTTTGGGGATTGAAATAGAAATTAATGAAAAATTTCAAGAAGCCATAGATTTGGCAGAAAATACTCAAAAAAATATTTTTATTACTGGAAAAGCCGGTACCGGCAAGTCAACCCTTTTGAATTATTTTCGGCAAATTACCAAAAAACAGATTGTAGTTCTTTCTCCAACTGGGGTAGGAGCAGTTAATGTTGGCGGAGAAACAATTCATTCTTTTTTTAGGTTTAAACCTGATATCACTGAAAAGAAAGCCAAAGAAATTGCTAAAAAGACAAGAAGATGGGGCGTAGAAATTTTCAAGACATTAGATGTAATCATAATTGATGAGGTCTCGATGGTAAGAGCCGATTTATTGGATTGTATAGATATCTTTTTAAGAACCATTTTGAAAAATCGCCTTCCTTTTGGCGGAAAGCAAATGATTTTTATTGGTGATCTCTATCAACTTCCGCCAGTTACTACCAAAAAAGACAAAGAAATTTTCAAACTTAATTACAAAAGCCCTTATTTTTTTGATGCCAAAGTATTCTCTAAAATTTCAATGGAATTTATTGAACTTGAAAAAATTTATCGTCAATCTGATCCAAAATTCATTAAACTTTTAAATGCCATTCGCAACAATACTATTTCTGATTCTCAAATTAAACTTCTTAACAAAAGAGTTAATCCTAATATTGATATAGAAAATTTAGATAAGGGATATGTTTATTTAACTTCTATTAATCGCCTGGCAGATCAAATAAACAAATTCCAATTAGATAAAATTAATAGAAGAAAGCATATTCTTCAAGGAGAGATTAAAGGGGAATTTGACCAAAGATATCTTCCAACTGAAATTAATTTAGAAGTCAAAAACGAAGCCCAAGTTATGCTTTTAAATAATGATAGTAAAGGAAGATGGATTAATGGCACTATTGGCTGGATAAAAAGAATTAACAAAGATGAGATTATTGTCAATTTAGAAAATGGTAAAAAAGTTTCCATTCAACCTTTTCGATGGGAAATTTTTGAAACATTTTTTAATAAGAAAACAAATTCTTTAGACAAAAAAATTTTGGGCTCTTTTTTGCAATATCCAATTAAACTTGCCTGGGCACTTACTATTCACAAATCTCAAGGAAAAACCTTTAATAAAATTATTATTGATACTTCAGGTGGTATTTTTGCTCCCGGTCAAATTTATGTTGCCTTAAGTCGAGCCACTACTCTTGATGGAATAATTTTGAAAAACAAAATTAAAAAATCAGCCATTTTTACTGATTGGCGGATTGTTAAATTTTTAACTCAATACCAATATAAATTAGGAGAAAAAAAGAACCCTTTAAAGAAAAAAGTTGAACTTATCAAAAAGGCAATTGAAAATAAAAATAAATTGGAAATTGTTTATCTTAAAACCTGCGATCAGAAAACTAAAAGGGTTATTTTGCCAACCAAAATAGGCGAGATGGAATATTGCCACAAACGATATTTAGGAGTTGAGGCATACTGCTTTTTACGAAAAGAAAAAAGAACTTTCCGAATAGACCGAATTTTAGAGATCAAATTACTTTGAAATTATTATTGACTGTAGAGCATGCTTTTTGATTTTGAGTCGTTTCTATTTTCAAATCAAACTTTTTTATCTTTACTAATTTCAAACAATTTATTGTCTCAAACAAAATATTCTAACACTAATTTTAAACAACTTATCATTCCACCTTAAATAAAATATTCCAACATTCTGCAGAATGTTGGAATATTTTTTAAAAATATAATATAATTAAACGATAAAAGTATAGTTAGTTGAAATATTAAAAATTTGAAGTAAAATTTTTAAATAAAATTTTAAGTATTATGAAAAAGAGGTTTCTAAAGGGATAATGATTTCTGACTAACATTTAAATTTTCCAGCATTTAAGTGTTTAGATACCTTAACATTCTAACATTCTGCAGAATGTTAGAATGTTTCTTTTAAGAGAACAATGTATGAAATTAATAATGATGTATTAAAATTAAGCGATTAAATTTATCGATAAAAAACTTTAAAGTTTTTAAATATAAAGTGATTATGAAAAAAGAGAAAACCCCAAAACAATTAGAAAGATATTTTAAGGGTTCGGCAAATCATTGGCGGATTGCAATTTTGCTTTTAATAGAAAAAAATCCGGGGATTACGGTTGATGAAATTACTGAAAGGTTAGAAGGAAATTTTAAAACTATTTCTCAGCATACTTTAATACTTTTAAGAGCCGGGCTTTTAAATAAAAAATATAAAGGAAGGAATGTCATTCATTTTCTTTCTCCTTATGGCAAGAAATTTGTTAAATTTATAAAAACATTTTAATTTTTTTATAAAAGCATTTTAATATTTGGATACTTAAACATTCTAACATTCCAACATTCTGCAGAATGTTGGAATGTCAATTATTAGGTTTTTTGGAGGAGTTTTTTATTTTAAGATTTAAAAAATTTAATTTTTTTAAAAAAATTTTTAGAATAAAGATGGTAAAAGAATGAAAAAATAAAAAAATAATTTGGCAAAAGAAAAAACAAACTCGGTGATTTGACTTTTAAATTTAAATATGCTAACTTCCTAAAAAGTTAACATTTTTGTTAACTTTTTAGGAATTAAAAATGGGAGAAATAATTGCCAAAAAATTTGTTTTAGGGGTTGGAATTAATATCAATCAGATAGTTCGAGAGTATTGGGAAATGTTAATTTTAAAAGAAATATCTCGAGATAAATTGAGTGAGTTTTTAATTTTTGCTGGAGGTACTGCTTTAAGATTGTGTTATCAATCGCCGCGATTTTCTGATGATCTTGATTTTTATCTAAAGAAAAAACTTTCTTTTTCTTTGTTTAAAAGTTCAATTTTTAAAATCAAAAAATTGCTTAAAATTGAAATTGTTGATTTAACTTCAAAATATTATACTTTTTTGGCTGAATTTAAAATTAAAGAAAAATTTTTACCTCTTCCATTTAGGATAAAAATCGAAGTCCGAAAAAAAATGATCAAAAAGAATTGGGAGTTAAAACTATTAACCTCTCCTACGGTTAATTTTCAGGTGCTTTTTTCGGTTTTAAATATTGAAAAAATTCAGGAATTTAAAAAGAAAGCCCTAATTGAAAGAAAGGAACCAAGAGATTTATTTGATTTATGGTTTATCTCCCAAATCAAGAAAGAGCCCTTTAAAAAACCAAAAATTAAAATAAATTCCAAATTTTTAAAGCAAGATTTAGGAAAATATCTTCCAGAAAAATTTAAGCCAATAATTGACCAACTTCAATGAGTGAGAAATTTCTAAAAAAGTTAAAAGAAATTGGTAAAAGTTATTATACTTTAGCCGATCTTTCAAAAATTTATCCTGGCGAAAAGGATTCTCTTAAAGTTTTACTTTCCCGTTTAACTAAAAAGAAAAAAATTTTAAGATTAAAACGTGATGTTTATATTTTACCAGAAAAATTCTCCGAGATTGAAAAAATTGCCAATCAAATTTATTTTCCTTCCTATCTTTCTTTTGAGTCGGCCCTTTCTTTTTTTGGGGTTTTAAGCCAAATTCCTTATTCTTTAATTTTTGCCACCCTCCTAAAATCAAAAAAAATTACTCTTTTAGATACTTCAATAGAATATCGTCAGATAAAAAAGGAATTATTTTTTGGCTATTTTCTAAAAAATGGCTTATATCTTGCTTCTCCAGAAAAAGCCCTTTTAGATCTCCTATATTTTGTTTCTCTTGGGAAATTAAAAACAAATTCAAAAAACATCGATTTTTCAAAAATCAGAAAAAAGAAACTATTTAAATATCTTGACAAATATCCTTTAAAAACAAAAAATTTAGTAAAAGAAATTTTCAAAAATCAAAATTAGAATATCTTTTTTTAAAAGAAATTAAATAAAGGTCGAAAATAAATTCTTTATCTTAAAACAATGGCAAAAATAAAAGAATGGATAAAGACCCATAAAATTGCTTTTGGTGGCATTGTGGTTGGGGTGGCAATAGTTGGTTTAATTGTTTATGCTTTAGTTGGCTCTTTTTTAGCAACAAAAAGAAGGGCTCCAGGTTATTGGGCTTCTAAACAACTTTTAGAATCTCCGTCAGTTTCTTTGAAAAGAGAAATAGATTTTTTAGGTGAGCGAAAAGAAACCGGTGGAAGAGGAGAAATAGAAATTAGAGAAGGTTCAATGGAGATAAAATCTAAAAATGCCGAAGGTGATTTTGCTAAAATTAAATCTCTGGTTAAAAACTATCAAGGATATATAGAAAGAAGTTCTAAATCAAACACTAATTTGTATACTTGGATAAATTTGACTTTGAGAATTCCTTCAGAAAATCTGCTTA
>JAGGUH010000087.1 GCA_021158645.1 bacterium
TCCTTTGAGTTTTACCCTTGCGGGCATACTCCCCAGGCGGGACGCTTAACGCGTTAGCTTCGCCACGGAGAGGGTCGACACTCCCCATAGCTAGCGTCCATCGTTTAGGGCGTGGAATACGAGGGTATCTAATCCTCTTCTCTCCCCACGCTTTCGTGCGCACCAAGGTCAGGTCAGGCCCAGCCAGCTGCTTTCGCTTTCGGCGTTCCGCACGATATCAACGGATTTCACCCCTACACCGTGCGTTCCACTGGCCTCTGCCTGCCTCTAGCCAAGCAGTATCCAATGCATTCCTCAGGTTGAGCCAAAGGACTTTAACATTGGACTTGCCCAGCCCCCTGCGCACCCTTTACGCCCAGTAAATCCGGATAACGCTTGGGACCCACGTATTACCGCGGCTGCTGGCACGTGGTTAGCAGTCCCTTATTCAACTGGTACCATCATAGTGCAATAAAATTGTTGCACTATTTTTCCCAGTTAAAAGCCCTTTACACCCCGAGGGGCTTCTTCGGGCACGCGGCGTCGCTGGGTCAGGCTTTCGCCCATTGCCCAAGATTCTCGGCTGCTGCCTCCCGTAGGAGTGGGGTCCGTGTCTCAGTACCCCTGCGGCCGGCCACCCTCTCAGGCCGGCTACCGGTCATCGGCTTGGTAAGCCATTACCTTACCAACTACCTGATCGGACGCAGACTCATCTCCAAGCGGCTTAAGGAAAACCTTAAACCTTTAATTCTGGAAACTTGTGTTTCCAGAACCACATGGAGGATTAGCCCCAGTTTCCCAGAGTTGTCCTCCACTTGGAGGTAGATTATCTACGCGTTACTCGCCCGTCCGCCACTCGGCGACCGAAGGTCGCCTCGAACAATTAGCAATTAGCTTTTAGCTTTTGGCTTTAATTTTTTAATAAAACTTCCAAGTTGTTTTGCAATAACTTTTGATTCTTTGCCTAGTTCCTCAAATTGAGTTTTATTTATTAATTTTGCTTCAAAAGAAATATCTAAACAAGCCATAACCTCATTAATAGAGCCCATTGAATTTTGAAGATATCTAGCAAAATCTTTATCAGAAGATTTTGCTGACCCTTCTGCAATATTAAGAAATACTGATAAAGAAGCTCTTTTCAATTGAACAGCTAAATAATAATAAGATTTATGAAAATTTTTCACTAATTTATTGATTTTTCGATGTAATTTTTTAGATTTTTTATAAACATCAAAATTTAAGAATCGAAATGTCTCCATTATAATTTTAGTTAAATGCTGAATGCTAATTGCTAAATTGCCCGAGGTGACCAACGGTCGCCTCGTTCGACTTGCATGCCTTATCCACGCCGCCAGCGTTCATCCTGGGCCAGGATCGAACCCTCAAGAAAAAACGAGTCAGAGCAACAAAAAAATCTCTTTCTATTTTTATTTTTTAAAGAACTTTCCTGTTCCAATTTCAATCAAAAGAATAACTATCTTACAAAAAATGTCAAGAAATGAAAAAAAATTTAAAAAAATTAAATAATAAAAATCTAAAATCTAAAATCCACATCTAAAAAGTCAAATCTAAACTTTTAATGTCAAATGCCAAAATCCAAATGCCAAATCAAATCCAAAATCCAAATGACAAAACTTAAATAAATTCGAAATTCGAATCTCGAAATCCGAAACAAATTCGAATTTTCAAATGTTCAAAAATCAAAACTTTAAAATTTTAAAATTTTTCTTCTTAAATAAAGATGTTTTTGATAATTAGAAGAAAAATAAGTTTTCTTTGTTTCTGGATCGCTAAGATAATATAGGTATGAAGATTTTTTTGAATAAATTGCCGCTTTAACTGACTCTAAAGAAGGATTACATATTGGAGTTGGGGGTAAGCCCTTGTGTTTATAAGTGTTATAAGGAGAAATAATTGAAAAATCTTTTTTCAATAATGGCAATGATTCTTTCCATGTTTTATTAAACTTTTTTTGTTTTGCATAAATTATACTTGCATCAACTTCTAATGGTTTATTTATTTTAAATCTTTTCCATAAAATTCCTGAAGCAATTTTTTTATCATTAGCATCAGGAACTTCTTTTTCTAAAATAGAAGCCACAATTAACACATTATAAAACTTTTTCGATTCTCTTTCTATTTCTTGAAAGTACTTTTGATACACTTTCTTGTTAAAATTTTCTAAAAATTTCTCAACCACAAAAGAAACATCTTTTTGGTGAGTTTTAAAAAACCGATAAGTGTCAGGAAAAAGAAATCCCTCAATTGATTGATTTTTTGGAATTTCTAATAAAAATGGGTATTTTTCTTTTTGAATTTCGGTTGGTTGATAAGAAATTAAACTTCCAGGATAAATTATCCCTTCCTCTGAAAGTTTTTTATCAATTTCAAAAATACTCCAACCTTCAATAATAGTTACTTTTACTTCTTCTTTTTTTTCGCCCTCAACAATAATTTTTGCGATTTCAGAAATCGAAGAACAAGGACAAAGCAAATATCTGCCGGCTTTAAGTTTTTTCTGCCAACCTTTAAAAATAACATAAACTTTAAAAAAATTTTTTGATCTAATAATTTTATTTCTTTCCAATATTTTGGCAATTTCCAAAAAACTAGTGCCTTTTTTAATCTCTATTTTTTTTGGTTCACCTTCTAAAGAAAAAGGGGTTTCAATTTGGTAAGCAAAATAACATATTGCCAAAACAATAATTCCTCCAAAAAGAATAAAAATATTTTTTAAAAAAATTTTTTTCATAAATGAAATTTAGAACCAAAACTTTCAATAATTCCTAAAAATAAAAAATTAATTATCAGATTCGACCCTCCATAACTTAAAAAAGGCAAACAAACACCAGTAATTGGCAGGGCACCCAAATTTGCTCCAATATGAATTATAAAATGAGAAAAAACCATTAATAAGTATCCAAAAATAAAAAATTTTTCTAAATTTCCTGATGTTTTTTTTGCCAAATCTATCAGATAAGAGAAAAAAATAAAAAAAACACAAAAAACAAATCCCGCCCCGACCAAGCCAAAACTATTCACAATTGAAGCAAAAATAAAATCAGAATGAGATTGAGGTAAAAATCCAAACATAATTTGAGTTCCCTTGCCTAAACCTTTTCCAAACCACCTCCCCTCTCCGATAGCAATTTTTGCTTGAATTAATTGATAACCATAACTTAATGGCTCAACTTCCGGATGTAAAAAACTAACAATTCTTTGCTTTTGATATTCTTTTAAAAAATGGTGCCAGGAAAAAATAAAAACTACAAGAAGAATCAAACAAATTACCAAAAAATGTTTTGTTTTAATTCCCGAAGCAATTGTTAAACCAAACCAAATAAAAAAAAGAATCATTGCCGATCCTAAATCTGGCTGAAGTAAAACTAACCCAAAAGGAATTAAAAAATAAAAAGCCGAAAAGCCCAAATGAATAATTCGGTAAATTTCAATATGTCTTAATGAAAAATACTTTGCAAGACAAAGAATCAATCCCAATTTAGCAAATTCTACCGGTTGGAAGTTAAATCCAAAAAACGAAAGCCAACTTTTACTATGATGAATTCTCTTACCAAAAATTAAAACTCCTATCAAAAGCAAAATTGAAATAAAATAAATTAAAATTGAAAAATTCTTGTTTGTTTTAATCAGATTCCAAGGAAAGGTAGTTTTTAAAAGAATAAAAATTAAAAAACCAATCAAAAACCAAATTAATTGCTTTTTAAAAAAAGAAAGATTATTTTCTGCAATTCCTATTCCGTATAAAGTGGCTAAAGAAAAAAAAGTAAAGAAAATTAAAGAAATAATTAATTTTAATTTCATAAATTAAAATTTCATTAAATTAGTATAAGCAAAAACTTCAATCCTTTTAGAATCAATATCTTTTTCTATTTTTTCAATTGCCTCTCTCGAAAAAAGAATTTTAAAGTATCTTTCTTCTCTGGAAAAAAGATCATAAATAAAAGTTTCTCCAACTCCAATTTCGCTTCCTCCTTTATTCCTTAAAGTTACTAAAACTTTTATTCTTTTTAAAGAAAATTGGCTATTATTCTTTACAATTCCATCAACCCAAAAATAGCCAACTTGAGGTGGCTGACTATAGCCAGAACGAATTTGTCTTACCGAAAGCAAAGAATTTTTATAAGGAGTTTTTTCCCATTTTAAATTAAAAAAGGATATTTTAATCTGGCTAACTTTACTGGTTTCTATTTCAATTTTTGGTTTGCAAAGATATTTTGCTTCAAGTGGATAAATAAAATCTTCTCCAAAAATTTCTTTTAAAGAATTTTGGTTCTCGTCAAAAAGTTCTATCTTATAAGAAAAACTTAAAAGCCCATAATTTTCATTAAAATTCCTAATTTTAACTAAAACACTTCCCCAATTGGGTTGATTTTTAAAAAATTTCAAGGAAACAACTTGGGGTGGAATTAATTTTTCTAACCCGTTTTCTTTATGAGGTATTTTTTTCCAAAGAAAACTAAATCCAATAAAAAAAATAATACTAAAAATCCCCAAATAAATCCCTCCAATTATAAGTTGTTTTTTTAATCGTTTAGATATTTTTTCCATTTTATATAAAAAATTTTAAATCATAAAAATAATTTTTTCAACCTTTTTTATTTGAATTTAATTTTACTACCACTCCTGATTTATCGAAAAACTCTTTACTCTCATAATATTTTTCTTCAGATAAATAATAAATATTTCTTTTTCTGGCTTCCTTTTTTAAAAAAGAATTTGTTAAAAACATTATACTCTGACAAGGCATCGGCAAGAATTCATTTGAACTTCTATCTCTAACCAAAACTCCACCAATATTACAAACAACATATTTTTTTCTTTCTTTTGGCAATGAATTTAAATAATTCG
Source organism: bacterium (assembly GCA_021158645.1). GTDB lineage: Bacteria > Patescibacteriota > Minisyncoccia > UBA6257 > JAGGUH01 > JAGGUH01. Next base: position 4,849 of record JAGGUH010000087.1, read on the forward strand.
AAATCTCAAAATAAGAATAAGAAAAAGCATCTTTTACATTTTTTGATCTCGCCCACTTATAAAAATAAAAATAAAAAGTTAAGAAAAAAGAAAAAGTCAAAACAAAAAACATAAAAAAGTATCTAATTTTAAAATTATTTAAACTCTCAAAAATTTTTTTTGCACCAAAACCAACTAAAAGATAAACAAAAGGAATACATCCAATGCTTCTTATACTATGAGGAATTCCTTCACAAGTTAAAACTGAGGGTAAAAGAAAAATAAAAAAACCACTAAAAACAAAAATTTTTATTTCTCTTGAAATTTCTTTAGATTTTATAAGAGCAAAAATTCCAACTAAAAAGAAAAGATAATCAAAATTTAAAAGTTGGGGGAAACAAGACAAATGATGTCTAAAATTACAATCACCAGAAAAATTAAACATTAAAAGATGTTTTACTAAACTTTCAAAAAATGCCTTGATTGGATTTTGAGTTTTAAATATTGAAACTCCGCTAGCTCGAGAAATAAAATCAGAATAATGATTTAAAAAATAAATTCCTAAAGGCAGAGCAGTTAAAAATATACCTAGGAAAAAAATTAAGTAAAAACAAAGAGTTTGTTTAGAATTAGTTAAAAATGCCAAAACTATCGGTCTGATTTTCGAAATTTTTAAATTAAAAAAGTGAAAATATATTTTTTTTAACGAATCTTTTTGTTGAAATCCTTTTATTTTAACTACATCTTTTAAAAATAAAACAAAAAGTAAAATTACAATAACTCGATAAGAAATATAAGAATGAAATCCCAATCCAATAATCATTCCTGACAAAAACCAAAGAATTTTTGATTTTTTTCTTTTCGCTAAAAAATAAAGATAAAACCCAAAACTAATAAAAAAAGGTAAAAGAATGCCTCGAAAACCAATTCGAGAAAAATTAAGATGCCAAAAGGAAATTGCTAAAAAGAAAGTTGAAAAAATTGCTATTAAATTATTTCTAAAAATTTCTTTTGCTAAAAGATAAATTCCTAAAATAGTTAAAATTCCAATAAAAACTGAAACAAGACGAATCGAATAATGATGATGGTTAAAAATTTTTAAAAAAATTCCTACTAAATTAATAAAAAGCCCTTCCCGACCATTATTTTCCGGATAAAAAACCCTAAAAGATTTAGTTTCAACTGCCTCCCAACCATTATTACCATTAATTGCTTCATCAGGATAAAGCCCGGGTGGAATTGAAGCAATTTGATAAATTCTCAAAAATGCCCCTAAAAAAATAATTAAAATTAAAACAAAAAAATGTTTTGACATATTTTAAGATATAGTATACATTAGAAAAATTAAATTTCAATTTTTTCACTCTCTTTTTTTTAACCATCGAATCTCTCTTTAAGATGCACCCTAAGCACCCAACGAATTCTTTTTCTTGACATATTTTTAAAAATGATTATCTTATAAAATGATTTCAACAACCCGTATAGGTGAAAAGCGGGGAAAGGTCGGAAAGATATTCTAAATTACTAAAAGTAAAACTATTAAGTTTTGCTGTAGAGTAGAACAAATCTATGACTAAAGCTCTCGGATATCAAGAATTGCTTGAGTATATTTTAAAGACATTAGCAGATCATCCTGAAGATGTAAAAGTAGAAAAAAAAGTAGATGAAATGGGAGTACTTCTAAATGTAAAGATGAATCCTTCTGATATGGGAATTATAATCGGGAAAAAGGGTTCTACCGTAAGAGCAATTAGAACAATTTTAAGAGCAGTTGGTCTTAAAAGCAATGCTCGAGTAAATCTTAAAATCGAAGAACCGGAAGGAGGAAAAAAAGAAAACAGAACTTCAAACTCAAGCAATGAAGATTTAAATGTAGAAGAAATTAAGATTTAAAGGTCGTAAATGTTTTTAAGATAATTAAATTATGGGTGAAACTCCAGTTTATCAAGAATTTTTAGAAAACATTTTAAAATCATTAACTAATCATCCTGAAGATGTAAAAGTAGAAAAAAAAGTAGATGAAATGGGAGTACTTCTTGTTATTAAAGTAAACCAAGAGGATCTTGGAGTAGTAATTGGAAGAAGAGGAAATACAATTCAAGCAATTCGGACTTTAGTAAAAATTATTGGTTTGAAAAATCGGGCTCGAGTCAACATAAAATTAGAACAACCGAGCCGATAATCTATAAAATTTTTTATTGTTTTTATCCAAGCCAGTTCTTTTAGAACTGGCTTGGATTTTTTATAATCTATACCTTGCCAAATTTTTTTAAAAAAATATAATTAAAGTATTCCAATTTATGCCAAAAATAAAATCAGCAAAAAAAGCATTAAAAAAATCAAAAAAAAGATATTTAAGAAACCTTCAAAGAAAAAGGAAATTTAAAAATTTAGAAAAAAATTTTAAAAAAGCAATCTTAGAAAAAAACGAAGAGAACTCCAAAAAATATCTCGCGCTTCTTTATAAATACTGCGATAAACTTCAAAAAGTTGGATTTTTGAAAAAAAACACTGCTTCTCGGAAAAAATCTCGTTTAACTTTTCTTTTTAATAGAACCTTTAAACCTTCTAATTCCTAAAAATTAAAAGTTTAATTATGTTTATCGTAGAGGTTCTTCCATTGATCTACCTCCCCAAAGAAAAATCTCAAATTTTAAGTTATTTTTCCAAAAAAAACATTAAAGAAGGAAGTTTAGTGTTGTCTCTGATAAAAAACAAAGAAATTCCAGCAATTGTTATCGAAAGTAATTCTTTAGAAGAAAAAAAATCGTTAGTTAAAAAAGATAGTTTTATCCTAAAAGAAATCTCTAAAGTTTTAATTGAAGAAAAATTTTTTCCTGATTATTTTTTTGAATTTTTAGAAATTATCTCAAGATATTATCTTTCTTCTCTAACTTTATCTTGGTTCTCTGCTTTCCCAAAAAATTTTAGAAATTTCTCAAATTATTGGAAAAAAACAGATCTTAATTTTAAAAATTTTTCTTCTTTTAAGTTAAAAAATTTTGATTTTCCTATAAGCAATAGTTTGGAAAATCTTTTTTTAAAAATTTTAAAAGAAATTAAAAAAACAATTAAAAACAAAAAACAAATTCTTGTAATTTTTCCTGATAATGTAAGTTTAAACTTATTCGCTCACTATTTAAATTCAAAACTTAATAATAATTTCTGCTTTTTTTCTCTTTCACTACCAAGCAAAAACTTGGCTAAACTTTATAAAGGAATTTTTTTCAATAAAATTCAAGTTGTTTTAGGACTTCAAAGTGGAATTTTTGCTCCCTTCTTTAACCTTGAAAAAATTATTATTTTCGATCCCAAAAACAATTCTCATAAAAATTCAAACTCGAGGCCATTTTTTGATAGCCGAAATTTAGCCAAAAAACTTTCTTTGATTTTAAAAATCCCTTTAATTGAAGTTGATCCATATTTAGAAATCGAAAAAAAGAAAAGAGAAGTTGAAATTTTTTCTTTAAAGAAAAATCCAGAAGAGTTTTTTTCGAAAGAAGCAAATCTTAAAATAAAAAAAACCTTGAGCCAAAAAAAGTCGATTCTATTTATTGTCAACAGAAAAGGCTATGCTCCATATCTTCTATGTAAAGATTGTTTTAAAATTTTAACTTGCAATAATTGCAGTGCACCTTTAATTTTCTATAAAAAATTAAACTTAAAAACATTAGAAGTTAAACCAAAATTAATTTGTCGACATTGCGGTAAAGAAAAAGAAGTAGTTGATTTTTGTCCCAATTGTGGCGGATATTTTTTAAAACTTTCAGGTATTGGAATTCAAAAACTAAAAGAAAAATTTCCTCAATTTGAAGAATTTTCAAAAGACAATCAAAAAACCTTTAAAAAAGAAATTGAATTTGTTAAAAAAATTTTTTCCGAAAAAAACAAGAGCTTAATTTCGACCGCAATTATTTCAAAATGGTTTTGGGTTTTTGAAGATTTTTTTGATTTATCAATAATATTAAGAGCCGAAACTTTTTTAAGTTTCCCTGACTATCTTTCTTTCGAAAAATTCTATTTATTTTGTTTAAAATTAAAGTTTATTAGTAAAAGTTTAATTATTCAAACATTCAATCCAGAAAATTATTTATTTGAATTTTTAAAATCAAAAACTTTAGAAGAATTTTTAAAGAGAGAAATTTCTTTAAGAGAAAAATTTGGATTTCCTCCAAAAAATAAATTAGTAAGAATTATTTATAGCGATAAATTTTCTTTGAAAGCAAAGAAAGAAGCCCAAAGAATTGCCTGGCAATTAAAATTAAAAAAAATCGAATTTTTAGGACCAAACCCGAGTTTTATTTTCAAAAAAAGAAATAGATTTTTTTATGAAATTTTGATAAAATTAAAAACATCTCAAGAAAAAGAAATTATTTCAAAAATTATTCCCTCTGATTGGATAGTTGATGTCGATCCAATCATGTTTACTTAATCGCTATATAGCAGTTAAATAAATTAAAATGATGAAAATCATTACTTATCCAAATCCAATTTTAAGAAAAAGAACTAAAAAAGTAACTGATTTTTCAAAAATTGAAAAAATTGTGAAAGAAATGAAAGAAATTATGGAAAAACATCAAGGTATAGGACTTTCGGCAAATCAAGTCGGTCTTGATTTATCTTTATTTGTTGCCAAGTACAACCAGAAATTTTATGTTGTAATCAATCCAGAAATTTTAAAAGTTTCAAAAGAAAGAAAAGAGATGCTTGAAGGATGCCTCTCGTTACCAAAAATTTTAGCGAATGTAAAAAGACCAAAATCGGTAGTACTTGAAGCCCTTAACGAGAAAGGAAAAAAAATCAAATTAAAAGCCAAAGGTCTTTTAGCGAGAGTTTTTTTGCATGAAACCGATCATCTTAATGGAATTTTAATGATTGATAAAACAAATGAAATTTATCAACTGAAAAAAGAAATAAAAGATTTGGTATGAAATTAGTTCAATTTTCAACTCCAAGATTTGGAGCCATAATTTTAGAAGAAATTTCTAAAAAAATAAAGCCATCTCTTTTAGTTTGTAATCCTGACAAATTATACGGAAGAAAAAAACTTCTTAAAATTTGTGAGGCAAAAAGAATTGCCTTAAAATCTCAAATAGAAATTTTCCAGCCAGAATCTTTAAAAGAAAAAGAAATAATTGAATTTTTAAAAAAGAAAAAAGCGGATTTATTTTTAGTTGCTTCCTATGGAAAAATTATTCCCAAAGAAGTTTTAGAAATTCCAAAATTTAAAGTTTTGGGGCTTCATCCAAGTTTGCTTCCAGAATTTCGAGGACCAAGTCCAATTCAAAGCACAATTTTAAAAGGAAAAAAGGTTACTGGAACAACTTTGTTTCTATTAGATGAAAAAATGGACCATGGCCCAATTTTGGCTCAAAAAACTTTAAACTTAAAAGGAGATGAGACCTATCTTGACTTAGAAGAAAAATTAGCCCGACTTTCAGCCAATCTTTTTTTAGAAAAATTTAAAGATTGGATTAAGGGGAAAATAATTCCAATACCTCAAAATGAAACATTAGCAACTTATTGTAAAAAATTTAAGTTTGAGGATGGAGAAATTTTTCTCGAAAAAGAAAGCGCTCAAGAAATTGAAAGAAAAATAAGGGCTTTAAACCCAGAACCAGGAACCTATATAAAAATTTTAAATTCCAAACCTAAAAATCCAAAGATTATTAAAATTTTAAAAGGAAAAGCAATAAAAGAAGAAGAAATTAAAAATTTTTCAAAAAAACAAAGATTTTTTGAGTTCAAAGGAAATTTGGCTTTTAGATGCAAAAAAGGAGCATTTTTAATAGAGATATTGCAAAAAGAAGGAAAAAAACCGATGACCTCTTCTAATTTTCTTTGTGGTAATAGATGGATTTTAAATTTTTAATAGTTATGGCTAAAAATTTCAAATGTCAAATGTTAAATCCAAATCTTAAATCTTAAA
>JAGGUH010000033.1 GCA_021158645.1 bacterium
CCAGAAGGATTTGTAGTTTTAGTTTCGGCTTTTGATAAATTTTTAGAAGAAACTGATTTAGGAGTAGAAATTTCAACTCAGATTTCTAAGATAAACTTCAAAGATATTAATTCAGTTGATCGATCTTCAAATGTAATTAGGGATTTAATTTGTGATGCCAAAATACCAAAAGAAATTGAAGAGGAAATTATTAAAAGTTTTTTAAAACTCAAAACTCAAGTATCGGCTAAAGGAAAGTTTTTGGTTTCAGTAAGATCTTCAGCCACTGCCGAAGATTCTTCTATTGCCTCTTGGGCAGGAGAGTTAGAAAGTTATTTAAATGTTTCTCAAAAAGATCTTTTAGAAAAAATTAAAAAATGCTGGTCATCTTTATTCACTCCCCGTGCCATCTTTTATGCTTTTGAGAAAAAATTAATTACCATCAATCATCAAAAAAAAGTTAGAGCCAGAACTTGTAAAGAATTAACTGATTGCTATCCAGTAGGAGTGGCAGTGATAGTCCAAAAAATGATTCAATCAGAAATTTCTGGTATTTGTTTTACCGTTCATCCGGTAACAAAAGATAAAAATCAAATGGTCATTGAAGCAGGCTATGGTTTAGGCGAATCTATTGTTGGCGGAAAAATAACGCCAGATACTTATGTAATAGAAAAACTCAAATCTCAAAACTCAAATTTCAAAACTAAAAAACAAAAATTAAATTTCAAAATTATAGATAAAAACATTTCAAAACAAGAAATAATGATTGTGAAAAAAGGCAAAAAAACTAAAGAAGTAAAAGTTCCTAAAGAAAAACAAGAGAAACAAAAACTTACAGATAAACAAATTCTTAAACTTGCTCAACTTTGCCAAAAAATAGAAAATTATTACAATTCTCCTCAAGACATTGAATGGTGCTTAGAAAAAGGAAGGTTTTATATTGTTCAGTCAAGGCCAATTACAACACTTTAAAAAAACTTAAAATTTCGTTTTCCTTGTATTCTCTTTGCCTCTCCTGAAAAATTTTATCCGTTTATCAAATATTTGGATAAAAAATAAAAGAAGAGAGTTTGAAAAAGAAGAATTTTTTGCTTGCCTGTTTTAGCGCAAAACTTATTTTAAATCCAAAATTTCAGAATTCAAAACAGAATTTAAATGTCAAATGACAAATGACAAAAGTAAGAAATTAGAAGTAGGAAATGAGAGGTGGGAAAATAAAAATTAAGAAATTACTAAATCTCACTTCTCATTTCTCATCTCCCACTTCCTATTTTTAAAAATTTGAGATGTGGATTTGAGATTTGAGATTAAATTTGAATTTACTTTACGCTTTACACTACATCTTTGAGTTTTGCGCTTTACGCTTTGCGCTAAACTAGTTTTGGATTTTGAATTTGGAACTTCTTAAACTACTATAAATTTCTGCTATATCTCTATCACTTTTGCTTTTTAAAATTTTATTGTATCTCCTTGAATTCATTATGAAAAATTATCTTAAAATTGACAAGGCAATAGAAATCGAAGAAAAAAAAGAAAGAATTATTTATCGAATTTTAGAAATTTTTCCCGGGGCCTTAACTTGGCTAACATTGTTTCTTTTAATATTTTTTTCTTGGCAAAATCCAGTATGGACTGCTGCTTTTGTAATTGGTTTCGATACCTACTGGTTTTTAAAATCAACTTATTTATCATTTCATTTAAGAAGCGCTTTTAAGAAAATGAAAAGAAATTTAAAAACCGATTGGTTAGAACTTCTAAAAAAAGATTTTCCAGAAAAATGGCAAAATTTTTATCATTTAATTATTTTCCCAACTTATAAAGAACCCTATGAAGTTCTTAAAGGAAGTTTCCAAAGTTTATTAAATTCTGACTTCCCAAAAGATAGAATGATTGTAGTTTTGGCTTGCGAAAAAAAAACTTTGCCCCAATCTTATAAGTCCTCTATAAAAATTGAAAAAGAATTTTCAAAAAAATTTTTTAAATTTTTAGTAACTTTTCATCCTGATAACATCGAAGGAGAAATTGCCGGAAAAGGCGCTAACGAAACTTTTGCTATAAAAATTGCAAAATCCAAAATTATTGACAAATTAAAAATTCCTTATGAGAAAATCATTGTTTCTGCTTTTGATGCTGACACTCAAGTTGAAAAAGGATATTTTTCTTGTCTCCTCTATCACTTTCTAAAAGAAAAAGATCCTTATCATGCCTCTTACCAACCAGTACCATTATTTACCAACAATCTTTGGGAAGCGCCCGGAATTTCAAAAATTATGGCTTTATCTTCAAGTTTCTGGCATTTAATGAATCAAGAAAGAGAAGAAAAACACCTTACTTTCTCCTCGCATTCAACTCCATTTAAAAGTTTAGTAGAAATTGGATTTTGGCAAACCAATGTTGTCTCTGAGGATTCAAGAATTTTTTGGAATCTATTTTTAGCCAATAATGGAAATTGGAGAGTGGTTTCTTTGTATTATCCTGTTTATATGGATGCTAATGTAGCCGAAAGTTTTTTTAAAACTTTTATCAATCTTTACAAGCAACAAAGAAGATGGGCTTATGGATGCGCTGATATTGCTTATTTTTTATATGGTTTTTTAAAAAACAAAAAGGTTCCTTTTTCAAAAAAATTAAATTATGGATTTTTTACTATCGAGGGATTCTGGAGTTGGGCAACTAATTCTTTGATAATTTTTTTTGGAGGCTGGTTGCCATTAATATTGGGAGGAGAAAAATTTCAAACTATGATTCAATCATTTTCTTTGCCAACTTTAACTTCAAGAATTTTAACATTGGCAATGATTGGAATTGTAACCAATATTTGGCTAACCTTTCAAATTTTGCCCCCTTTTAAGGGAGAAAAAAACAAAAAAATAAAACAATGTTTTTTAATGTTTCTTCAGTGGTTTTTAATTCCGTTTAACTTAATCATTCTGGCTTCAATTCCAGCGATTGAAGCACAAACTCGGCTTATGCTTGGAAAGTATATGAACTTTTGGGTAACTCCAAAAATAAGAAAAACCAAAATTTACTCTAAATGAACCGAATCTCCAATTTCTAAAATTGCTTTTTTTAGAAATGGATATTGTGTTAAAGCACAATCTTTTTTTAAAATAAAATCAATACCTTCTTTTGAAAGTTTTAAAATTTCAGGATCATTTAAAACTTTCATTATTCTATCAGGCAAGCCATGTTGCTTTTTCCCCAGAACCTCGCCCGGACCTCTAATTTCTAAATCTTTCTTGGCAAGTTCAAAGCCATCTTTTGCTTCCTGAATTGCCTTTAGTCTTTTTTTTACCGAAGGAGTTAACTTATCACAAAATAGAAAACAAAATCCCATCTTTCCGCCTCGACCAATTCTTCCTCTAATTTGATGCAATGAGGCAAGTCCAAATTGCTGGGCTCCTTCAATAATCATAATATTTGCCTCCGGAATATCTATTCCCACTTCAACCACTGAAGTTGAAATTAAAATTTTTATTTTTCCTTCAATAAAATTTTTAATAACATTTTGCTTTTCTTCGGGCTTCATTTTTCCATATAAAACACCGAGAATTTCTTCACTAAAAAATTTTTTTAATTTTTCATATTGTTTTGTTACTGATTCGGCTTCAAGAACTTTACTTTCCTCAATTAAAGGGCAAACAACAAATACTTTAGATCCTTTCTTTATTTCTTCTTTTATAAATTGATAAACCTTACTTCTTCCTTCTTGAGCCACAATCTTTGTAATTACTTTTCTTTTTTTTGGCATTTGTTTGATAATTGATAAATCAAGATCAGCATAAACTGCAAGCGCTAAAGTTCGAGGAATTGGCGTAGCCGTCATTGAAAGAAAATGTGGAAGAACATCTTTTTGGTAAGTCAATTTTTTTCTTTGCTTAACTCCAAAGCGATGTTGTTCATCAATTACCACAAATCCTAAACTCTTAAAAGAAACTTCTTCATAAAGCAAAGCATGAGTTCCAAAAACCAAATCAATTTCTCCTTCTTTTATTTCTCTTTTAAGAGATTCTTTCTTAACTTTTGCACTTTCTCCTCCAGAAAAAATTCGACAATTTTTTGAAAGAAGCAAACCAAAATTAAAATTAAAATTTGAAAAAAATTTAATCGCGGTCTGAAAATGCTGATAAGCCAAAATTTCAGTTGGAACAAGAACAGCAACCTGATATTTATTTTTCAAAACAACCATTGAAGCAATTAAAGCAACAATTGTTTTTCCCGAACCAACATCGCCTTCAAGCAAACGATTTGAAGGATAAGATTTTTTAAAATCAGACAAAATCTCAAATAATGCTTTTGTTTGATCAAAAGTCAGTTTAAAAGGTAAGGAATTTAAAATTTGATTTAAAAAATTTTTATCAATTTCAATTTTAGGAGAAAGATATTTTTTTAAACTTCTTTTTTTTAAAGTTAAAAGAAGTTGAAATAAAAAAAGATTTTCAAAATCAAATCTTTTTTGGGCTAATTTTATCTGCAAAAAATTTTTAGGTTGATGAAGCCAAGAAATAGCCTGACTTTTTTCAGGTAAATGATATTTTCTTAAAATTTCTTTTGGCAAAGGTTCTTCTATTTTTCTTGCCAATGGCAATATCTTCTGAATTAGATAGCGAAGATAACGAGAGGTAATTCCTTTTGTTTCTTTATAAAAAGGAACAATTCGGGCTAAATGAATTTTTAATTGGCTTTCAAATTCATAAATTGGTTCTAAAAAATAAAATCCATATTTATCGAAATAAGTTTTTCCAGCAAGATAAATAACTTGGTTTTCTTTCAAAATTTTGGAAAGATACAATTTTCCAAACCAAACACCTTTAATCAAACCAGAACCATCATCAACAATAATTTCAAAAATTGTCCTTCTTTTTTTTGGAGTTTTTTTGAGTTCGGTTTTAACAATTTTTCCTTTTATTACAACCTCCTCTCCAATTTTTAAACGAGAAATTTTCTTAACTTTTGAAAAATCTTTGTATTTTGTTGGAAAATAAAATAAAAGGTCTTTAACCGTTAAAAGACCAAGTTTTCTTAATCCTGATATGTTTTTTCTCCAGATTCCCTTAATAGAAGTCAAAGGAAAATTAAGCATAAATATAGAGGTGGGTAATGAGAAGTAGGAAGTGTGAGATTAAGAAATTTTATTCTTCCCATCTCTCACCTCACACTTCCCACCTCCCACTACTCACTTCCCAACCTCCCAACTTCCCACTTCCCACTACTCACCTCCCATTTTTTCACTTCCCACCACTCACCTCCCACTTTTCACTTCCTACTACTCACCTCCCACTACCCACCTTCCACTACTCACCTCCCACTACTCACCTCCCATCGTAGTAGGTGGTATATTATAATAATTTAACAAAAACCGAGCAAGTTCTTTAAAAACCGGCACAACTGTAAAACCTGATAAA
>JAGGUH010000015.1 GCA_021158645.1 bacterium
ATTAAAATTGAAGACATTTTTCGCCTAATTTTGTAGAGTTTTAAGTATTATCCATATTGTAATCTTTGTAGCATTCGAAAGTTTACAATATTAGCCACAAATCTAAAAATTAGATTGTAATTTTTTAAGGAATGACGATAAATTTGAGAAAGAACTTGATATTTTTTAAGATAAGATAAAGTATGTTCTACTTTCACTCTGATTTTTCTTTGTTTATGATTTTGGATTTTTTCAGAATAATAAGTTCTGAAAATGGAAGAAAAAGGTCTAAAAAAGGATATCGGGTTATTATCGTTCCAGTTTCAGATCAAAAAAAATCTTTTTCAGTGAATATTTAAGCGGCTTTTAAAGCCGCTTTTTTTAATATTCGACCTTTATTAATATTTTACTATTCTACCAAACCGTTACCAAAGTGGTTGGCAAATACAAATAAACAAATAAATTTTAATGAATTTCTCTTATGTTTTTATAAATATCTATTATTTTTTAATTTGAAAACAAGAACAAAGTTTTTTTTGTTGACTTAAAAAAAGAATTAAATTAAAATAAAAAAAATGAAAATTGTTGCTGATTTTCATATTCATTCAAAGTACTCACGGGCAACTTCTCGAGAAATGAATTTAGAACATCTTTTTGTTTGGGCTCAAAAAAAAGGTGTTAATATTTTAGGAACCGGAGATTTTACTCATCCAGTTTGGTTTAAAGAATTAAAAGAAAAGTTAGAAGAAGCCGAAGACGGCTTATATAAAATAAAATCCTCACATCTCCCACCTCATACGCACCTCTTACCTCACACCTCCCACTTCCATTATTTTAGATTTATTTTAACTGGCGAAATTTCGGTCGTTTATTCTTGTAGGGGCAAAATAAGGAAAATTCATCATTTAGTTTTTGTGCCAAATTTTGAAGCCGCAGAAAAAATCAACACTCAACTTTCTTGGATTGGAAATTTAGAAGCCGATGGTCGGCCAATTTTAGGAATGAATTCGAAAGAACTTTTGAAAATTGTTTTAGAATCTCATCCTGATTCTTTTTTAGTGCCGGCTCACGCTTGGACACCCTGGTTTGGAATTTTTGGTTCTAAATCCGGGTTTGATTCTCTAAATGAATGCTTTGGTGATTTATCAAAAGAGATTTTTTCAATTGAAACGGGTTTATCTTCGTCGCCTGATATGAACTGGAGGTTGTCTTCTTTAGATAGAATCACTTTAATTTCAAATTCTGACGCTCATTCACCAAGAAAAATCGCTCGGGAAGCAAATGTTTTTGAAATCGAAAAAGAAAAAATTTCTTTTAAAGAAATTAAAAGAATTTTAAAAGAAAAAGATAGAAAAAAATTTTTGTATACAATTGAATTTTTTCCACAAGAAGGAAAATATCATTATGATGGGCACCGAAATTGCGGAATTTGTTTCTCCCCAGAAGAAACAAAGAAATATAATGGGATTTGTCCAAAATGTGGTCGTCCTTTAACTCTTGGGGTAATGAATCGGATTGAAAACTTGGCTGATCGTAAAAAAAATTTTGTGCCTGAAAATATAATTCCTTTTAAAAGTTTAGTGCCGTTGGAAGAAATTATTAAAGAATCTTTAGGTCAAAATAGTATTTCAAAAATAGTTGAAGAGGAATATCAAAAATTAATTGAAAATTTTTCAAATGAATTAAAAATTTTATTAGAGGTTTCTTTAGAAGATTTGGGAAAAATTGCTCATCCAATGGTAGTTGAAGGAATTAAAAGAGTTCGAGAAGAAAAAATTTTTATTTTTCCCGGTTTTGATGGCGAATATGGAAAGGTTTCAATTTTTAGAGAAAAAAAACAAGAGAAAAAAGAGGAAATTAGTCAAGGGACTTTATTTTAACTTGCCACATCTGTCCGTTTTCTAACTGCTAACTGCTAAATATTATGGATCAATTATTAAATTTAATTTACCAAATAGAAAAAGAAAAGAAAAAACCAAAAGAAGGTCCTTTTTTAGAGGTTTCTGAAATTACTAAAAAAATGGCAAGAGCTTATGAATGGATTAGAAACGCTATTGAGATAAGAGAAGAGCATCTTTTAAGAAGAGCCGCAATCGAGAGAATTATTAGAAGACAAATTTTTGTTGAAGAGAAAAAAAGAATTGATGCAAAAGAAGTCCTTTTGGAACTTATTCGGGCTGGTTATTTAAAAAATAGTTCTATTTCTGAAACAGAAGTGCCTAAATTTCAAGAAAAAGTAGAAATTCTTTTACCTTTAATTGATGATCTTGAAATAAGTTCTTCTCCAAAGATATTTAATTTTTTTGCAAGTATTCTTTCTTATGAGTTTGAAAAAACAATTGATGAAGTTTTTTTCAAAAAAGAAAAACTGCTTGCAAATTTTTGTTTTTCGAAACTTAAACCATTAATTAAAAGTTATCCAAAAGATATTACTCAAAAAGAAAACGATCTTTTGCTTTATCTTTCAATTTTAAAAATAATTTTTAAAAGCGATGAAGCAATTTTAAAAAATTATTTGTTTTTTTCCTGGTTTGATGATTTAAAGAAAAAAAGCAAAGAAACAATTGATCAGTTAAAAATAAATAGAATAAAGGTAATTGAACAAATTGAAAAATATCTTTCTTCTCCTTATTTTCCAAAATATCAAACATTTGTTAAAAAATATAAAATCTGTTTTTGGCTTTATTTTGAAGCATTAGAGGAATTAGCAATTTTATCAGAGAGTAAAAGTGAATTTTATCAAAAAGTAGAATCTCGAGAGAAAGTTTTAAAAGCAATTAAAAGAATTTATTTAAGAAAAATAGATAAAACCTCAAAAAAAATGAAAAGGGTAATTTTTAGATCAATTATTTTTTTACTTTTCACGAAAACTATCTTGGCTTTGATTTTAGAATATCCATATGAAAAATATCTTGAAAAAAATATCAACTATTTTTCTTTGTTAACAAATATCTTTTTTCATCCAATTTGTTTGATATTTTTTGGAATTAGTTCTTTTAAAACTCAAAATCAATTAGAAACAATCCAAAACTCAATCGAAGAAATGTTTTTTGAAAAAAAACCTAAAAAAAATATTCTACCTTCAAAAATTTCTCGGCCCTCGGGAGTTGGAAATTTTGTTCTAAGAACTCTTTGGACAATTAGTTTTATTTTTATCTGGTTTCTAATTATCAAAATTTTGATAATAATTAAGTTTAACTTAATTTCAATTGTCCTTTTTGTTGTCTTTTTAAGTTTGGTTTTTTATCTTGGTTGGCGGGCTCAAAACTTGAAAAGAGAATTGATTTTAAAAGAAAAAGAAACATTTTTAGGAATTATTGCTTTATTTTTTGCTCTGCCAATAATAAAACTTGGCGAATGGATTTCAAGAAAATTTTCAAAATATAATATTTTTATTTACATTTTGGATTTTCTAATTGAAAGCCCATTCAAATTTGTTTTAAAATTTTTAGAAAAATGGATTTTTTATACTAAAGAAAAGAAAGAGGAAATTGAAATTTAAATTTTAAAAAATAGAAATACAATAGATATTTATAAGAATAGGAAGTTGGAAGTGAGAGGTGAGAGGCGAGAGGCGAGAAAAGGGAAAATAAGATATTTGTAGAAATTTATTGTTTTATTGTTTATTAACGATTTTATTATTTATTAACGAGTTAACGAGTTAACGGGTTTTCAATGTTATAGTTTCGAAATCCAAAATTCGAAACAATAACCAAAATTTAAATGTTCAAAATGCCCACCCCCTCCTATTTCCTCCCCCTCCCAGAGGGAGGGAGAGGATTAAGG
>JAGGUH010000053.1 GCA_021158645.1 bacterium
AAATTAAGGGAGTTTCACAACGCCAGCAAAATGGATAATCATGCTCGTAAAATTTTTCTTTAAATAAAAGATTTTTCTTTTTAAGATCCTCAACTATCAAAGCATCAGCATCCTTTACAAACTTTCCTTTAACAAAATCAGGAAAAAGCATTTTTCCTTCCAAATCAACTCCAATAATAAATTTTGAATTTTGAAAGTATTTTCTCCACAAAAAGAAATCATCCTCTCCAAAAGCCGGCGCAATATGAACCAATCCGGTCCCCTCTTCCTCACTTACAAAATCCCCCAAAAAAGTTTGATAAACTCCTTCCTTTTGAAGATATAATGGCTGATACCTGATATTTTCAAGTTCTTTTCCTTTAAATTCTTGAATAATTTTATAATCCTCAAAAAGTTCGCTGACTTTGCTTTTTGCCAAAAGATAGCGCTCTTTTGATTTTGTTTCAATTAAGGCATATGTGATCTTCGGATTTAAAGCAATTGCAGTATTTGAAGGCAAAGTCCAAGGAGTTGTAGTCCAAACAATCAAAAAAGCATTTTCAAGTTTTTTTTCTCTTGATTTAAGAACTTTAAATTTTATATAAATGCTTTTTTCCTTAACTTTTTTATATCCCTGAGCCAACTCATGAGAAGAAAGCACTGATTGACATCTTGGACAATACGGCAAAACCTTTAAATCTTTATAAATCAAACCTTTTTTATAAAGTTTTTCAAAAATCAAAAGCAAAACCTCAATATATTCTTTTGAACAAGTAATATAAGCATTCTTCAAATCAATCCAAAAGCCCATTCTTTGAGTAAATTTTTCCCATTCATATTTATAAGTAAAAACATTTTTTTTACAGGCAGCAATAAATTTCTCAATCCCAATTTCTTCAATTTCTTTTTTAGTAGTAACTCCAAGATCTTTTTCTGCCGAAATTTCAGTTGGAAGACCATGAGTGTCCCAGCCAGCAACTCGAGGCACATAATATCCCTGCATTGTTTTAAATCGACAGATAGCGTCCTTAAAAGCCCTGGCTAAAAGATGATGAATTCCCGGTCTTCCATTGGCAAAAGGAGGACCTTCATAAAAAACAAATTCTTTTTTGTTTTTATTTTTCTTTAAAGATTTCTCAAAAATCTGTTCTCTTTTCCAGAAACTCAAAATTCTTTTTTCATTTTTAACAAAATCTTTTATCTCCATTTCTAATAAAAAAATTCTAATCAAAAAAATTTTTTCTTCAATATCTAAATTACAACCAATCAAAACAAACAATATAAAGCATAAAGTTGTTTTTATATAAATCATACATAAATTTTACTTAAATTTTACACAAATTTTATACATCAACTACACCTACAAACAAAACATTCCAAAAAGAAAACATTTCAAAAACTCAAAAAAAACAAACCCCTCCCCCACTTTTTTAAATTTAAAAGCGATCGCTTTTAAATTTTAAATTTGTTATTTTTTTAAAATTCCTTCTAAATTTTTTTAGCATATACTATAGCATATGCTATGACATATGTCATAGCATATGCTATTAATATAACAATAAAAATTTTTTACATTAAAATCATAAAAAACTACATTTTTGTAAAATAGCAAAATAATTAAACAAAAAAACTTTAAAGTTTTTTTGTTTAATATCTTTTGAAAACTTATATTTTCCCTTGATTTTTAATTGGTAATTGATTACATTTAATAATGTAATAAAATTGGAGGTAAGAAATGAGTAGTAGAATGAGAAGTAGGTGGTGAGAGGTGGGAAGTGAGATGCCCGGGTGGCGGAACTGGCAGACGCGTCCTCCGATACATATCGGAGTCCCTAAAACCCTTCGGTTTTAGTATTTCCGCCACGGGGAAACCCAGGTTTCCCCGACCCCCTTCCTGCGTCTGCCACTATTTTTGATTTTCCTTCAACGCTCTACCTTAAAAACTAAAATTAGATTTTCCTACAACGCCCGGGTGGCGGAACTGGCAGACGCCCTAGGCTTAGGACCTAGGATCCTTTAAGGGTGTGAGGGTTCAAATCCCTCCCCGGGCATTTTATTTTCAATCCTTAATAATTTAGTAAATTTCAAAATGAAAAAAATTTATTTTATTGGAATTGGAGGTATCGGAGTTAGCGCTTTAGCAAGATTTTATTTAAAAAGAGGCGATAAAGTTTTTGGTTCAGATTTGGTTAATTCTGAGATAACTGAAAAATTAAAAAAAGAAGGGGCAAAAATTTATATTGGTCCTCAAAACGGGAAATATCTTTTTTCAAATTTTGATTTAGTAATTTATAGTCCAGCAATTTTTAAAGAGCATTTAGAATTAAAAAAAGCAAAGAAATTATCTTTGAAAACCTTAAGTTACCCTCAAGCGCTGGGGCAAATAATAAAAAATTATTTTTCTATTGCTGTTGCTGGAACTCATGGAAAATCAACAACAACGGCATTAGTTTCTTTGATTTTAATTAAAGCAGGATTCGATCCTAATGTAATTATTGGCACTAAATTAAAGGAATTTGGCGATTCTAATTGTCGAGTTGGTAATTCAAATTATTTTGTTTTTGAAGCCGATGAATGGAAAGCGTCCTTTCTAAATTACTTTCCGAAAATTATTGTACTTACTAATATCGAAAAAGAACATCTTGATTATTACCAAAATTTAAATGAAATTTTAAGAACTTTCAAAAATTTTGTTAATCATCTTCCAAAAGACGGCTGGTTGATTGTTAACCGAGATGATAAAAATTTAAAAAAATTTATAAAAATTTTTAAGAAAAAAACTAATGTTTTAAGTTTTTCTTTAAAACAAAAAGAGGCAAAAGTTTTAAAGAAAATTTTAAAAATTCCTGGAGATTTTAACGTTTCTAATGCTTTGGCTGCTTTGACTTTAGCCCGAATTTTAAAAATTTCTGATAATTTAAGTTTTAAAGCGCTATCAGAATATAGAGGTATTTGGCGTCGTTTTCAGGAAGAAAAAATTGAAGTTTTTGATAAAAAAATCATTCTTATTAATGACTATGCCCACCATCCAACCGAAATTAAAGTTACTTTAAAAGCAGTGAGAAAAAAATATTCTTCGAAAAAAATTTATTGTGTTTTTCAGCCCCATCAATATCAAAGAACTTACTTTTTGTTTGACGATTTTGTAAAAATACTTAGTAAAGCCCCGATTGATGTTTTAATTTTAACAAAAATTTATGAAGTTAAAGGGAGAGAAAATTTAAAGATAAGAAGAAAAATTTCTTCAGAAAAATTAATTGAAGAAATAAAACATCAAAAAGAAAAAAATTTAAAAGAGATAAGATATTTTTCTAATTTTAAGAAAATTGCTGAGTTTTTAGAAAAAAAGATAAAAGATGATGATGTTTTAATAATTATGGGAGCCGGTGATATTTATCAGTTTAATTTTTATTTAAAATTACTAAAAAAAGCCCCCGTAGTTTAATGGATAAAATTCGGGCTTGCGGAGCCTGAGATGGAGGTTCGATTCCTCCCGGGGGCATTGTAAAAAAGTCGGAGTTCAAAATCCGAATTTAGAAACAATAACCAAAACTCAAATATCCAAAATTCAAAATAAAAAAATCTAAAATCTAAAAAGTAAAAAATAAAATCTGCAACTAAAATCTAAAATCTTTAAAAATAGGAATTTGTAGATATTTGTAAAAATTTATAGAAATTTATTGTTTATTAACGATTTTATTGTTTATTTATGAGTTAACGAGTTAACGGGTTAACGAGTTCAAAATTCAAAATTCAAAATTCAAAATTACAAATTACAAACAAATTCAAAATTCGAAATTCAAAGTTCAAAGAATTTAATTTTTAATTTTCAATTTTAAATCCTTAATCTAAAATCTTGAACCTAAAACTCATATCAACAAATTTAAATTTCAAAACTAAAATTCAAATTTTAAATCTCAAAATTCAAAATGACAATTTGAAATTCAAAAAGAATTAAAAATAAAAATTTCTTCTTTTTTTAATTTTTTTACTTTTTTATTCTTTTTGTTTTAGTTTTTAAAAATTTTAAAGAAAATCTCAATTAGAGAGAGTTTAAATAAAAAAATTTAGATATTTTAGTTTAACTATTCTTTGTTTATTTTTCATCTTTTTAATTCTTTTAGTATTGCTGAAAAAATTTACTTATACTACAATAATATAAGTTAAAAAAAAGAATTACTGAATTAATTACTGAAAAAATTACTGAAAAAATTACTGAATTAATTGCTGAATTAATTACTGAAAAAATTACTGAATTAATTCAGTAATTCCAAAAATAAAAAGCGATCGCAGTTAAATTTGAAATTTAAAAAATTTACAAATAAAAGCGATCGCAATTATTTGTAAATTTTTAGAGATTTGTAGAAATTTTATAAATCTATAGAGAAATCAAATTAAAATTTAAATCGCGGTTAAAAGCTGCGATTTGTTTTTTATGTTACCTTACTTTTAAAGAAACCTGAATAGAAAAGGAAAGCATTTATAAAAGATAATTATGGCGAAACAGAATTGATAATTTCGCTAATTATTTTTTCTACTTCTGCCGCAAAATGACATTGGATGTTTTTCTAATTTTTCTTTAAATTTTTTTTTGTGAAATGCTTTTATTGAAAATTTTCAAAATTTCATTCCACTTCTCTTTATACTTTAGTTTGCTTATCCCAAATGTTTTAGAAAAATTCTCTTTTTTATTGCAAAACATTTCTTTACTCTTTTTTTTCTTTTGTTTTTTATTTTTTAGCATAAATCTAACTATTTTTCTTTTTTGTCATTTTGTCTTTTTTCATTTTTCCATTTCACATTTCTCATTGTCCATCTCTATATTTAAAGTTATCCACTTGAAAATTTTTTTTACTTGTTTTATTTTAAAATAAAATAGATTTCTGAAAAATTTTTATCTTTTATGACCAAAGAAATTAAAGAAGTTCAAAAAAGAGATGGGACAATCGTTGATTTTGATCAGGAAAGAATTACACAAGCAATTTTAAAAGCATTAATAGCTACCAATTCTGGCGGTAAAAAACTTGCTAAACAACTTTCAGATAAAGTTGTTTTTTTATTAAAAAGAAGGTTTAAGAAAGGTGAAATTCCAAAAGTAGAAGAAATTCAAGATATTGTTGAAGAAGTTTTAATTTTAGAAGGTTTAGCAGAGACAGCAAAGGCATATATTTTATATCGAGAACAAAGAAGAAAAATTAGAGAAACAAGCGCTTCATTAGAAAAAGCAATTGATTTGGTAGATAGGTATATTAAAGAAGATGATTGGCAGGTAAAAGAAAATGCCAATATGTCGTATTCGCTTCAAGGGCTTAATCATTATGTGACTTCTGCGGTTACTAAAAAATATTGGCTTGAAAAAATTTATCCTAAAGAAATAAGAGAAGCAGCAGAAAATGGAGATTTTCATATTCATGATTTAGATGCGCTTGCTACTTATTGCGCTGGTTGGGATTTATACGATCTTCTAATGAAAGGATTTGGAGGAGTAAAAGGAAAAGTGGAATGTAAACCTGCAAAACATCTTCGAACTGCTTTGGGGCAGGCGGTAAATTTTTTGTATACTCTTCAAGGCGAGAGCGCGGGTGCTCAGGCTTTTAATAGTTTAGACACTTTACTTGCTCCGTTTATTAGATACGACAACCTAACTTATCAACAAGTAAAACAATGTTTACAAGAGTTTGTTTTTAACTGCGCAGTGCCTACTCGGGTTGGTTTTCAAACACCTTTTACCAATATTACTCTTGATCTTAAGGTACCTGGACATATGAAAAACCAACCGGTAATTATTGGTGGCAAACCTCAAAAAGAAACCTATGGAGAGTTTCAGGAAGAAATGAATACTTTTAATAAAGCATTTTACGAGGTAATGTGCGAAGGTGATGCTAAAGGAAGAGTGTTTTCTTTTCCAATACCGACTATAAATATCTCGAAAGATTTTGATTGGGATAATCCAGTTTATGAGGGAGTATGGAAAGCATCAGCAAAATATGGATTAAATTATTTTGCTAATTTTGTTAATTCAAATATGAATCCTGAAGATGCAAGAAGTATGTGCTGTCGACTCCGATTAGATAATCGCGAACTTTACAAAAGAGGCGGTGGACTTTTTGGATCTTGGCCTAAAACCGGGTCTATTGGAGTAGTTACAATTAATCTTCCTCGAATTGGCTATCTTTCAAAAACAAAAAAAGAATTTTTTCAAAGATTAAAAGAAATGATGGATTTAGCAAGAGAAAGTTTAGATATTAAAAGAAAAGCATTAGAGAACTTTATGGAAAAAGGACTTTATCCCTATTCAAGATATTATTTGAGTGATATTAAAAAAATGAGGAATAATTATTTTGGCAATCACTTTTCAACGATTGGATTGATAGGAATGAACGAGGCATTATTAAATTTTTTAGGTGAAGATATTGGAACTAGAAGGGGACTGAGATTTACTATTGAAGTTTTAGAATTTATGAGAGAAAGGTTAATCAAATATCAAAAAGAAAACGATTGTCTTTATAATCTTGAGGCAACACCGGCTGAAGGTACAAGTTATCGTTTGGCAAAAATTGATAAAGAAAAATATCCTGATATTATTGTTGCTGGCACTAAAAAACCTTATTATACCAATTCAACTCAACTTCCAGTAAATAAATATACTGATGATCTTTTTGATGCTTTAAAACTTCAAGATCC
>JAGGUH010000047.1 GCA_021158645.1 bacterium
AAAAACACAGCATCTCCTTTTTTAAAAGAGCTAATTTTGTCCGATGTCCGCCTGGGCCAAGCGCTCCGGAGCTTCCCCGGAGTATTACAGCCCCAGTTTAAAGCCATGGGGTTGGGCTTTTTGAAAATAAAGGGTCTTAATTAAGATAAAACTTTTAACTTCGGCAATTTGTAGAAATCGACA
Organism: bacterium; assembly: GCA_021158645.1. GTDB lineage: Bacteria > Patescibacteriota > Minisyncoccia > UBA6257 > JAGGUH01 > JAGGUH01. The sequence continues at coordinate 184 of JAGGUH010000047.1, forward strand.
CTGATAATAATCATAGGGTCAACTCCTACTTCTTTGTACAGACCGTAATCTCTTTCCTTCAGATACTCTCTAGAGGAAAAGAGATCTATCTCATTAAACAAATCCACTTTTACAGGAAAAAGGTCATCTGAAACTTTCTCTCCAAGACTCTCCTCTTCCTCTTTGAGAGCTTTTGATGCTTCCTGGTACAGCCTTCTAATTTCTTTTGCTAATACTTGGCAAGAGGAAGCAATTGCGTGGTATTCTTCCTCCATAGCCAAGGCGTCACAGGGAAAGCTTATATAATTTGAAGCATGGCAGGAAACCACCAAAATCTGCCCCTCGAGATTAAGAGATTTAGTCTCGATGAGTTTTTTAAAAACCCTCTCTTCAAACTCTTTAAAGGAGTTGATTGCAGCAACCTTCATATTCCCCTCCTTATTTTATTTTTTAGGAGCAATACTCCTACCAGAAAATTCAAATCTCTTTGAATTCTCTGGTAGGAAGGCAAGCTTAAATGCTTGCCGTTATTTTTATTATCTATCACCTCCTTTCTTTATGCTTAAAATCCTGCTTTTGAGGAATGGGGATTTTTCCTTTTTTTCTCTTTAATCCTCTTTCCCAATCCCATTCCTCAATAGTTGCTCCCTTCCATTCTATTATTACTTCAGAGTCTGTTCTTGTTTTAATTTCAATCTCCTTTATGGCTACCGCAATTTCTAATGACAGAAGACCAAAAAGAAAAATTTTTAATTTTTCTCTTTAGTCCACCACCAAAGATTGTTAAAATTTTTGTTGTTTCTTTCTGTCAAGAATTATAATTATTTTCAATTTTTTGTCAAATCTCTTTAACAATTGTTGAATGATTATAATAATTTTTTATATTTTGTCAATAGGCGATAATTTAAAAAAGGTAAATTCTATATAAATTTATTAAGTTTTTGTTTGGGGATTATAATTAATGCCAAAATTTTTGTCAAGTTCTTTTAACAAAATTAAAAAAATGTTATTTTTTATGTTTTTCTTACTTGACAAATTTAAAAAAATGAATATATTAAAGGTAGAATTAAAAAATTAAAAATTAAATAAGGAGGGAGGCGTGATTAAGATTTTTAACGAGTTAAAAGAAGGATTAAAAGAAGTCAGAAAAATCTTACAGGAAGGAAAAGAATTAAAAATCACTATTACTGTAGGAATCTCTGGTAGAAAAAAAGAAGATTTATTATTAAATTGGCCAATAGAAAAACTTAATCTTTCGGTAAGAGCAGAACAGGCCTTAAAGAGAAATGGAATTCATTTTGTAAGAGATATACTCAATACTCCTCAGGAATTATTAAAACTGAAAAGCATGGGAAGAAAAAGCGCAAATGAAATTCTTCGAAAACTACAAGAAAAAGGGTTATCCCTCCCTCCGAAAGGAAGGAGGTGATGTGAAAGTGTGGATTGAAAAGTGGATGTTGAGACCGGTTACCCACTGCAGCGAAGGAGCCTGAGGGAGGTTTTAAAAAATTTTTTTTGAAAAAGGAGGCTGAAAGAATTAAAAAACAAAAAGGACCCTTTTTTAAGGGTCCTATTTTTTATAAAAAAATTTTTAAAAAATTTATATACAACTCCAAGCCAATTTAAACAATACTTTTAAACTTTGAGCAAGTTCAGAATCTTCAATTATTACCCCGATTAATTTTCCTTTAAGAGAAACTAAAGCAATTTTATCTCCATAAATATCAATTTCGGTATGAAAAGAAAATTTTTGAGGATTAATAAATTTTCTTTCAACTGGAGGGTTGATTTCTTTTTTAGGTAAAATTTCTCCTTTTTTACTAGTGTAAATTATTTTTCGAACTACTTTTTCTTTTAAAAATTTCTTTTTTAATTTATGACGATGATCTTTTGGAGAAGGAGGAAATATTTTATAAGCATCATCTAAATTCACCAAACTAAACTCTTCTTTAAATTTGCTTTTTAAAATATCCTCTTGAATTGATTTCAAACCCTCAATTCCTTCAAAAAAATGAACTTTTGGCTTATAAGGGGCTAAGTTATAAATAGTTTTTAGTTCAGGAATTAAAGAATTTAAATCTTTTTTTAAATCAGAAATTTCTTTTTCTTTTGAATCTAAAATTCTTAAGAGATTCTCTGGATTTGAGGCATAAAAATATCTTTTTTTCTTTTTTTCAATAGAAGAAATTAAGCCTTTTTTAATTAAATCTTCAATATGAAAATAAGCCGTGGTGCGATTGATTCCGGCTTTTTTGGCAATTTCTTGGACTGTAGATTCTCCCAACTCTAAAGCGGCTAAGTAAACTTTAGATTCTTTTTCTGATAAACCTAATTGTTTAAGTCGATCTAATAACATATTTTTTACTGTTTACTAATTAAAGTAAGGAATCATTTTAAAACAATCTTAACATAATCAAAAACCGTTCTCTGTTTTAATTTTACTAAAAATTTTTTAATTTTCCATAATAAAAAACCGATATTATATTAACAAGTGTTAAAATGACAATAATAAATTTTTTATTGTTAATAATAAGGATTACTTTAAACA
>JAGGUH010000081.1 GCA_021158645.1 bacterium
CCCGAAGGGCGGGCGAGCGAAAGAGTCCACAGAAAGTTTTCTGGCAGGCGGGGGCGAAGCCCCCGCCTGCTGATTTGTTGTTTTTAAAATTTTATTTAAATATCTCCTGCTTATAAATTTTAATTGCGTTTTTGCCATATTTCTATATTTCTATTACTTCTAATTTTTAAAATTTGAGATTTGACTTTTTTTCGTGTTTCTATTACTTTTTTATATTATTTGTTATTAATTCATTTTGTTGTTTAATTTATAGCCCCCTTAGCTCAATTGGATAGAGCGTCTGGCTTCGGACCAGAAGGTTGGGGGTTCGAGTCCCTCAGGGGGCATAGTATTTAAAGTTTAAACTTGTTTAGGGTTTAAGTTCTTAATTTTTGACAAATGATTCGTTTTTGGTATAATTTTTCCGATGAAAAGAAGTTTTTACTTTAAAAAGTTTATTCTTTTAATTGTTATTATTGTTGCTTTTTTTAGCGGTTTTTTTTATGGAAAGAACTTTAAAAGCAAAAACCAAGATCTAAATTTTAACAGCAATAAAAAGGAGGAAATCCTCGAAAGAATTAAAAACAAAGAGCCACAAGATAAACTTTTAGATTTTTCAATTTTTTGGGAAGCATGGAAAGTATTAGAAGAAAGTTTTTATAACAAAGAAAAGTTAGACCCCAAAGAAATGATTTATGGAGCCGTTAAAGGAATGGTTGATTCAACTGGCGATCCTTATACTGAATTTTTTAAGCCAAGAGATGCTCAAAAATTTTTGGAGGACATTCAGGGAGAATTTGGTGGTATTGGGGCTGAAATTGGAAAAGAAAAAAACAAATTAAAAATTATTGCACCTTTAAAAGATAGTCCGGCAGAGAGAATTGGATTAAAACCGGGTGATATTATTGTTGCGATCAATGGCTCTTCAACTTTAGATTTTTCCTTATATGATGCCGTAAAGAAAATTCGAGGCAAAATTGGTACCAAAGTGGTTTTAACTATTTTAAGAGAAAAATGGGAAAAACCAAAAGATTTTGAAATCGTAAGAGAATTGATTCAAGTTCCTTGCCTTGATTGCAAATTCGAAAAAATAAACAATTACAAAATCGCTCATCTTTCTTTGTATAATTTTAATCAAAATTTAAGAAGTGTTTTTTATAAAAAAGTGTTTGAGATGATTTTTGAGAATCCTAATGGAATTATTTTAGATTTGAGAAATAATACTGGAGGATATTTAGATGTTGCCGTTGATGTTGCCAGTTGGTTTTTGAAAAGAAAAGATGTTGTAGTAAAAGAAGTTTTTTCAGATGGAAAAGTAAATATTTTCAGGTCTAAAAGAGAAGGAATTTTTTCAAAAGTTCCAATGGTGGTTCTGGTAAATCAAGGCACTGCTTCGGCAGCCGAAATTCTTGCCGGGGCTTTAAAAGATTGTAGAAAGGTTCCTTTGGTTGGTGAAAAAACTTTTGGAAAAGGTTCGGTTCAGCAGGTAAAATATCTTTCTGATGGTTCATTTTTAAAAGTTACTGTTGCCTTATGGGAACTTCCTTCTGGAAAAGTTATTCAAGAAAAAGGTCTTTTGCCGGATTATGAAATTAAAAACAAGGAAAATTCCCAAAAAGATTTTCAATTAGAAAAAGCAAAAGAAATTCTTTTAAAAGAAATCAAAGAAAAAAATCAACCCAAATTGGAAGATTATTTAAAAAAAATTAAATTTGAAATTGTTCAATAAAATGAAAGTTATTCTCAAAGAAGAAATAAAAAATTTAGGAAAAAAAGGAGATGTTGTTGAAGTTAAAGACGGTTATGGAAGAAATTATCTTTTAAGAAAACAACTTGCTCTTTTAGCAACAAAAAAGGCAATTTTAGATTTGGAGAAGAAAAAAGAAGCAGAGATAAAAAAAGTTGAAGAAGAGACCAAAAAAATTCAGGATTTGGCAAACACTCTTCAAAAGGAGGTTTTAGAGTTTAAATTAAAAACAAATTCGAAAGGAGAACCTTTTGGCTCAGTTACCAGAACCAAAATTTTAAATGAACTTTTGAAAAGAAATTATCGTTTAAAAAAATTTCAAATTCAGTTAGAAAAACCATTAAAGGAATTCAAAGAATATTCAATTAAAATAAAGTTAGATTATAATATTTTTAGCGAGATTAAAGTAAAAGTTTTGAAAGAAAAATAGAATTTTATTTTTGAATAATAATTGGAGCAATTTTTACATAGTGAAGACAATATAAAAATCCAATTGCAATTCCAAGTAGAGTGGCTAAAAATATTATTAAAAACAAAATCAAAAAATTTCTATTTTCTTTTACCAACCAAAAAATATCAATTATAATTTTTTTAAAATAGTTAAAAATTGAAAATTTAAGTTTTTTTCTTTTATGGCTCATGTTAAAGCAAAAGGTTCAACTAAATTAGGGAGAGATTCTCAACCAAAATATTTAGGAGTTAAAAGAACTGATGGCCAACATGTAAAAGCCGGAGAAATTTTAGTTCGTCAAAGAGGGACAAAATTTCTTGCTGGTCCAGGAACAAAAGTTGGTAAAGATGACACTATTTATGCTGCAAAATCAGGAGTGGTAAAATTTATGACCAAAATGAAGACAAATTTTGATGGTTCAAGAAAAAAAAGAAAATTTGTTACGGTTCGATAAAATTTATTCTTTTTTCATTTTTTTAAATACAGGTCTTAAACTTTTAAATTCTTTTTCTACTTTTGCTTCTTTTTCAATTTTTTTCTGAATTTCTTTTGGCAATTTCTGCCAAATTTTTTTTAATTTTTTCAAAGAAGGATCAAGAATCTCATTCCAAAAACCAACTGGTTCTAAAATTTCTTTTATTTTTAAAAAATCATAATTGGCTCTTATTTGACGATCTCTTTGTAAATAACCTTCTTCGCTAAAAATTCTTTCAACTCCTTTTTTATCACAATATTTGTTTATTTCTTCTTTTAGTTCTTTTATTTTTTTTAAATCATTTTCCTGTCGTTTTTTTAAAATTAAATATTCATTTACTAAATCAACAATTTGTTTATCATCTGGGGTTAAATCTTGATATAAATGCTTCCACATCGGACAGATTTTTTTATAAACGCAAAAATCACAAAGTGAGGAGACAAAAGGAGGGAATTTTTTTTGTTCAATTAAAGAAATTGCTTTTAATGCTTTTTGCTTTGCCTTTTCAATTAATTCTTGGTTTTTTTGAGTTGAGATTTTTTCAGAATGTTTTAAAAAATACAAGGAGAGCTTTAAAGGCGATTTTCTGAATTTGGGCCAATTTTGTTCAAATCCTAAAGCGTAAATTCCAAGTTGGAGATTGTTATCAACTATATTTTGCGAGGGCATTTTTCTTGAAGTTTTATAATCAATAATTTCAAAATAATTATTAGAAATTTTATCAATTCTATCAATTATTCCTATTAAAGTATGTTCTTTTGCTTCCGGATGATTGCCTTCTTTGATTTTTGCGAAAAACCTTTTTTCTAAATCAACAATTAAAAAATTTTTAGGATTGTTTTTTTTGTAATATTCTTTTAAAATCCTAATTCCTTCTTCGAAATAGGCATTTCTTTCTTCTTCTGATTGCCAATCGACTTCTTTGGTGCTTTCCCATAACTCTTTAAAATAATCTAAAACTTGAGATAGGGTATGAGGCAAAGGGTTTGGTTGGTGCAGAAATTTTAAAGCACTATGAATTAAAGTTCCAAAAATTTGTTCTTTTGACTTTTTGGCTTTAATTTTTTCAACTTGAGAAAAATAATATTTTTTTGGGCAATTCAGATAAAGTTCGATTGACGAATAAGAAATTTGCATAAATAATTATCAAAATTTTAAATTTTTAAACTAAAAAGTCAATTGCACAAAAATTTTTTTATTATTTATTAGTTTTATTTTTTTTCAAAGTTTTTAGTTTTAAATCAAAAATCAGAATTTTAAATAAAATTAAATAAAAAAATTAAAATTTGAGATTAAAACGCGATCGCGCAAAAATTTGGAATTTTTGAAAATGCTTAATTATTTTTTAAAATAATCAAGCAAAGAAAAAAGTTTAAAAAATAAAAAAAGATATAGAAGGTTTAAAAATTTAATTTTTAAAAATCATAGATTTTAGATTTTTTGAATTTTTTTTAATTTGAAACAAACTTATAGAAAAAGCATTTAATTGTTAAAAAAAGTCATATAAGTTTTGACAAAAAAATTTAATTTTATAAAATAAAAGCAAGATGATAGAAGTTTCAAAAATTTCAAAAATTATTGATCATACTAATTTGGAAAAAGATGCTAAAGAAGAAGATATTAAAAGAACTTGCCAAGAAGCAAGAGATTTTGGGTTTCGAGGAGTTTGTGTTTTTCCAAAATGGACAAAGTTAGTAAGTGAAGAACTTA
>JAGGUH010000049.1 GCA_021158645.1 bacterium
AAAAAACAACAAAAATTTTAACAATCTTTGGCAGTGGACTAAAGAGAAAAATCAAAAATTTTTCTTTTTAGTCCTCTGCCAAGGGTATGGGGTGAAAAACTTCATACCGAAAAAGCAGAGAGAAAATTTAAAAAATTAAAAAGGAGGTAGATTATGTCTTATTATGCAATTGATTTTTGGGGGTGCGTACATTTTGGACGCACTCCGGCAGAAGCGGCAAAGAAAGCTAGAGAAGCGGAATCTGATGGTGATGGTGACGTTGATCTTGATGATTTAAAGAGTAGAGCAGAATTTAAAGCAACAGAAGAGGAAAGGGATGAAGAAGGCCAGCGCTTAAACCTTTAATAAAGGAGGTGATATAGTGGTAAATAATTAAAGGCAAGCTAAAATGGCTTGCCTTCCTACCACAAAATTCAAAAAAATTTGAATTTTGTGGTAGGAAGTTTAGTTTTTTCACCCTGCAAAAGCAGGGTGTTTTTTATAAAACATTGAAAATTATAAATCACTAAAGTTTAAAAGTTTTTAAAGCAAAACACCAAGCCGGGATTATTTTGATTGTTTTATTTTTTATCTTTATTTTTTTAGTTCTTTTTTGGAAATCAAACAAACCTTTTTTACTTTAAAAAATTCCATAAAAGCAATTAAACTTTTAAGATCTTTAGAGGTAATTTTTTCTTTATATTTCACTTTCGTATTGATTTTAATACGAATAATTGAAATGTTCGTATTTATTTTGATATTTATTTTGATACGAATAATTTTTTTAAAAAGTTAAATTCTTTAAATCCAAAAATATTTTCAGGCAACTCCTCTGCTTACGTGCTTTAAAGCACGTAAGCAGAAAGGGAGGCAGTAGAAACAGTAGAGATTGAAAATTTGCAAAAGATGAATAGAATGATGAAAACAAAAAAATGAAAAAAAACGAGAAAACTGAAAAATTAAGAAAAATTAAAGAAGTGGTTTTAAAGTGTAGAAAGTGTGAACTTTTTAAGGAAAGAATAAGAAATAATTTTTTTCCAGTGATAGGAGAAGGAAATCATAATGCCGAAATAATTTTTTGTGGAGAAGCCCCGGGATTAAATGAAGCAAAAACAGGTAGGCCTTTTTGTGGGGAAGCAGGAATAGTTTTAGATAATCTCTTAAATCATATAAACTTAAAAAGAGAAGATATTTATATATGCAATTTATTAAAATGTAGGCCTCCTAAAAATAGAGATCCAAAAAAGGAAGAAATTTGTGCTTGCTCTCCTTTTTTGTCTTCCCAAATAGATATTATTGAGCCAAAGATAATTTGTCCGCTGGGTAGGTATTCAATGAGATTTATTTTTGAAAAGTATAACATAAAAGAAAACAGAACCATAAGCAAGATTCATGGAAAAATTTATAAAATTAGAACTTTATTAAAAAGTTTGATAATTCTTCCATTATATCATCCGGCAGTAGGAGTATATAATCCAAATATGATAGAGGCAATGAAAAAGGATTTTGAAATCATAAAAAAATTAAAATCCGAATTAATTTAATTTTTTTAATCACAGTTTTTTGAAAAAAAAATCAAAAATTTTTTCTTCTAAAAAAACATTAAATTTTTCCTGCTTTTGACTAAAAATTTGCTCTCGCCAACTTTTCCTTTTCAAAGATTGTTTATCATTTAGCCCCGCCTTCAGCGGACGCAGATTTAATTGACTTATTTTTTAATGTTGGTTAAACTTTTGATAGTAAAATATGCCAGTAATTTAATGATAACACGATATGGAAAATAAGCAAAAAAATAATTTAGGTAAAAAAATAAAAGAATTGAGATTAAAACATCATTTATCTCAAGACGAATTGGCTCGCAAAGCCGATGTCCCTTATACTACCTTAACTAAAATAGAAATAGGAGTTATTAAAAATCCTTCGGTTTATGTAGTAGCAAAAATTGCTAAAGCGTTAAATGTAAAGATCGATGATTTTCTGTCATAAAATAAATGTTAAACATGAATGAAGTTTCTCTAGCAAATTTTATAAAGTATTGTTTAGGATATATAAAATTAACTCGGCAACGTTCCTTTTTGCTCCAGACTAAATCTGCGGTTAAGTTGCCTGAATATTGTTTTGACCTTAAAGAATTATTAGAAAGTGTCACAAATGAAAATATTGGGAAGTTAATAAACTTAGAGACTTTTTATTCTTTTGAGCCCAAAAATATACCAGAAGAGGCCCGAAGAAAATATAATGAAGAAAAAACTATAGCAAAGAAGATAAATGAGATTTATAACAAAGGCAGAAACGATCCTTATACTAAACAAATTATTTTTAGTTTCGGATATTATGAAATTGAAATTCCAACAGATGAGGAAGAGATTGAACTAAGACCAGATTATTTAGAAGACGAAAACGAGAGTAAAAAACCTGTGACGAAAACCAGTCGTTTTCCTCTTTTTTCTCTTCCGGTCAGCATCGAAAAAGTATTTGAGAAAGGAGCCGGGAAATATTTTATTAAACCAATTGATACCGAAATACAAGTAAACATTAACATTCTTGCAGATGTTTTAGGCAAGGATCGTTACTATGAACTAATAGAAAAATTTGGAAAATATGAAATCAAAGGTGATTTGTCTTTACCAATAACAAATATAGGAATCTTTGAAGAAATATGGAACGAAATTAAGGCTCAATTAAAATTAACAAATGCTAAATTCGATGAAAAATCTTTTTCTTTAAATGAGACACACATAGGAATCAGCCCAAGAACAAATATTTTATAGCAGAAGATTTACAGAAACTCTCTAAATACAAGGAAGAAGATTTTAAGAATACATCTCTTATTAGCTGGATTAAAGATGAAAATCTTTCTTTAAAAGATGAAATACCAGAAGAAGGAGAATTATATTTTCCGTTTACTTATGATGAATATCAATTG
>JAGGUH010000060.1 GCA_021158645.1 bacterium
AAGCACAGCGATGGATATATAGATTGCTCAAAAGTCCTGAAATTCACCAACCTGCGCGATATACTCGCGCAGAGGATGGTGGAAGAGGTACTATTTCCAATTATCGGCGGTTTTATAGAGGTAGATTATATAATTTCCTCCTCAATGGCTGCCATTCCATTTGGTGATGGTGTTGCCACTTATTTGGGAGCAAGCTTCATTTACACAGAAAAGGTTGGTGGAGTTCAGAGATTGAAAAGATTCGATATATCATCCAGAGCAAAGATTCTTCAAGTTGAGGAATTAATTACAACTATGAAGACAACTCGCCAAGTGACGAATGCGATTATTGAAAAGAATAAAAGTGTAGAGTTTGTTAAGGACGAAAACGGGAAAGTCGTGGTTCTGACCTTGGTTCATAGACCAGAGAAACTTCCTGTTGAATCGGACTATCGAGTTTTGCCCTTGGTTGAGCTGGAAATTCACAACTGGACACCAGAAGAGTGTCCGTTGTGTAAAGCCGGAAGTAAAGCCTTGAAACCAAAAGAAAACTGGGTTGTTTTTAAAACATAACAAAATCTTCTAAAAAAGGAGGTGAAGAAAATGGGGTTTAGAGAGAAATTAAGTAGAAAATGCTTGGGCAGGATGGGATTCAATGGTAATCAATTCCTCATCAGGAGTTATCTTCGCTTCAACCGGAAGCGATTTTGCAGAAGCAGCAGGTAAAAAAAACAAAACAGTTAAGAGATGAAATTAATAAATATATACCTTAAACTTCCAGCCGGCTAAAAGCCGGCTTTTTGCTTTTTTCATCTTGCTTACGTGCTTTAAAGCACGTAAGCAAGGGAGGGAAGATTGATTGGCGAGGTTAAGGTTCTTAATTAAAAAATTTTTAATCAATAAAAAATTTTAATCAACGAGAGGCAAAAATTCCTAAAGAGAGCCAGAAGATGATAATTCCTTGATATAAAGTCCAGAAGAAATGATCAAATCCAGCCCAAAGAAGCCAACCTAAAATTAAATAAAAAAACAAATGCTTTTCTAAACCTTCTTTTTTTTCAAAAAGTAAAAGGCATAGAAATAAAAAGAAAAATACTAATCCAAAAATTCCAATTTCATCTAATATCAAAAGATAAAAATTATGAACTGGTTGCCGTTCCCAAGGCAAAGTTAAGTTATATTTTGAAAAGAGATTAAATTTTTGAACCGCAATTAAATAATTTCCCAATCCTACTCCTAAAAATTTAGTTTTTTGAGTTAATTCTTTTCCTATTTTAAAATAAATTTCCCGATAAGAAACCGCTGGTTCATTAGGTGAAATTTTGACTCTTACAAAAATTAGATCCTTAAACAAAACCAGTCCAATTATTGAAAAAAGAATTAAAATTAAAATTAGAAATTTAACCCTTTTGTAGTAGAAGGATTTTTTTTTAAAAAATAAAACTGGCAGGGCTAAAGAAGAAATAAAACCGGCAGCAAAACCAGAGCGGGAAAAAGAAGTTAAAAGTCCAAAAAAAGTTAGAAAAATTCCAATAATCCAAAATATAAGAAAAGTAAAATTTTTAAATCTAAATTGAGAAACTTGTTTTTTAAAGAATTCTTCTTTTTTAAACCACAACCAAAAAAATGAAACTAAAGATAAAACTAAAAAGCAAGCCAAAAGATTAGCGTGGGGAAAGGTTCCAATGCTTCTAATGTATCTTCCATCAAAAGTGCTGAATTTAGCCACATTTCTGATAAAATAAGAGATTTTTGGTTCGCCTAAAAAATAAAACCCGATGCTTTTTTGAAGCAGAAATTGAGAAAGGGCTAAAATTCCTTCAAAAGCACCTCCGAGGGCTAAAATTCCAAAAAATAATTTTTTAGAACAAAAAGAAAAATTAAATTTTAAGTAAAAATAAAGTAAAATTCCCTCAATGGTTCTTAAAAAATAATAAATTGAGAGAAAAAAATTTAAAGAAAAAATTGTTTTAAAAAATAAAACTAAAATAAAAAAAATTAAAAAGAAATCTTTTTTTTCTATTTTAAAAAAATTTTTTTCAAAAAATAAAAAACGAATTAAAAAAAGAAAAATTGTAAAAATTAAAAAAATTTCTGAAGGATATAAAAAAGCAGTAAAAAAATCAGAACGAAACAAAGAAAAAGAGTAAATTGTTTTTTTTATTCCCAAAGGAAAAGTTAGCAAAAAAGCAAAAAAACAACCTTTTTCTAAAACTTTTATTAATTTAAGGAAGTTTTTCTTAAAAATTAGAGATCTCATTTAAAAATTTGTCTCAAAAGAACGATAAATTTGAGTTGTTGTAGTCCAACCGATGGCTTGAAAAGTAGTTTCTCCACCAACAGAAACTTCATTAATTTTTGCCTTTGTATTATTAGTAAGAATTGGGGGGCAAGTTTCACTATTATCAATATAAATTTTATAAAATTTGCAATCTAAAGCGCTGTCAGCCGCATAAAGTGCCTTTACTGCTTCAGAGGCTTGAGCGATTAAATGCAATCTTTCAACTAAAACAATGCTCCAGATAAGAACAATGGAAGAAACTACCATTAAAATCACTAAAGTTATAAAAACGCCTTGACCCTTCATAGTTTATAATTTAATTTAATGAATTTGAAGCAATCGTGAGGAAACCGTAGTTTGAGTAATAGTTGAATATTTTTCACTTTCTTTTTTTGCCTCTTTTGATTTAAATTTCAAAAGAATAGTAATTCTTGGCTGAAGATTGTCTCCGGGAGCAAGTCCATTGCCATAAAATTTCAAACTTTCAACAATTACATTTTTTCCGGTAAGGTTTTCAAAAGTCAATCCTCCATCTTCAGATCGTTCAATTGAATTATTAGAAGTATTAAATCGATAAACTATGTCTTTATCATCTTCGCTGGTAAAACTTAACTTATCTTTATTTATAGAAATACTAAAATCTTTTCCTACTCTAATTTCTCGGTTCATTTTTTCGATAGCAAAACCGATATTATCTGAAACTTCGCTAATACTAATTAAAAATCGGTGATTTTTTAAGGTTTGAAGATAAATTTGAATTACCAATGTTAAAAAAACAATAAATAAACTCCCGGCAGTTAGAAGTTCGGCTAAAGTAAAACTTTTTTTATTTTTTTTAGTATTTATAGAGGTGTGATTCCACATTGACATTAAAGTTGGCTCCTTTATGTTTCCAACTGACGATAGAGTTGATTTTTAAATGATAGTTATTGATTTTTTTGATTTTAATTTCTCTTTTAAAAGAAGTAATACTACCCCAATCATAATTAAAAAAACCTTCGGTGTTTTGCCTTAAATAAGGAATCGAGGCAGAAGATACCGGACCAGTTAGTTTGTTATCATTATAATCAGCATAATAAATGCCATCAGAAAGATTATTGCACCAGTCATCAAACTTTTCAGAAATCACTTTGCTGTCCTTGATATTTCTTACAATTTCTACTCCTTCTTGAGCCAATTCTGCAGCCGTTAATTTTTCTAAAGTTAAAACTGAAACATCTAATGTTTTTACCATTAAAAATACTGCTGGAATTAAACCAATAAGAACGATTGTCATCACCACAAAAACTTCAATTAGAGAGAAGGAATTTAAATTATCTTTTTTGCCATTGAGGCGCCCTTCGGGCTTTCTTTTTGCCATATTTTTTTCTTTCTACTTTTCTTGCATCAACAGTTAAAAGTCCGGCTCTTCTTAAGCGTTTTTTATAAGCCGAATTAAATTTGACCAAAGCCCGAGCCATTGCTAATCTTATTGCTTCTGCTTGGCCTCTAATACCTCCTCCTTTTACTTTTGCTGTAATTCCAAATTTTCCCAATGCCTTCATTCTATTTAGTGGCGCTTCGACAATTTTTTGAAATTCTAAAAGCGGGAAATATTCTTTATATGATTTTTTATTTACTTCAATGCCGTCTTTAATTTTTTGAATTTTTGTAAAAAGCCGAACCCGGGCTACGGCTTCTTTTCTTCTTCCAACGCCCTCAAAATATCTTGATTGTTTTTGAGAAGAATCTTTATGATTAGTTGATGAAATTTCTGAATTTTTCATAGTTTAATTTCAATTCTTTTTAATCTTTTTTCTCTTAATTTATTTTTAGGAAGCATTCCTTTGATTGCTAAAAGAATTACTTTTTTTGGATCTTTTTCAAAAAGTTCATTAAGTTTTCTTTCTTTTAAAGAACCCAAATAACCAGTATGCCAATAATATCTTTTATTTTTATATTTTTTGCCAGTGAATTTTATTTTAGAAGCATTAACAATTATCACTTTGGTTTCTCCTTCTAATCTTGGGTGATATTTCGGGCTATTTTTTCCTTGCAAAATCAAAGCGATTTCACTCGCCAACCTTCCTAATGGTTTGTTTTTGGCATCAAGAACAATTTCCATAGATAATTTAAACAAATTCTAATAAGGCAATTTCAGCCCCGTCTCCTTTTCTAAATTTTCCCAATTTCAAAACTCGCGTATAGCCACCGTTTCGTTCTTTGTATCTTTGAGAAATTTCTTTTAGTTTCTTTGCGGCTTCTTTATTATTGCCTAAACGAGAAATAATTAAGCGATAGGAAGCCAAATCATCTTTTTTTGCTAAAGTAATTAACCTCTCAACAAAACGAGAGGTTTCTTTTGCTTTTTCTTTTGAGGTTTTAATTTTTTCTTTTAAAATAAAATTTATCGCTAAATTTCTTAAAAGAGATTTTCTTTGGTCTCTTTTTCTTTTAAACTTTTTTCCTTTTTTCTTGTGTCTCATTTTTTTAAAGCGCTTTTAATCTTTGGCTAAAATTTGAAAATGTTCTTCTAAGATTTGAGCCGCTTTTTTCAGGGCTTCTTTTGGAGAAATTGTGCCATCAGTTTCAATTACTAATTTTAAGCGATTAAAATCAGTTCTTTCGCCAACTCTCATATCTTCAACTTCAAAAGTTATTTTCTTAATTGGAGAAAATAAAGCATCTATTAAAATCGTTCCTACTGGCACTTTTTCCTTTTTTTGCTGTTCTACTGGAAGATATCCTAATCCTTTTTCTACGGTCATTTCCATTTCAAGTTTTGCCTTTTTTGAAGTCAATCTTGCGATTAATTGCTCTGGGTTGACAATTTCAACATTTGGATTTTTTTCGATATCCTTTGCTCTTGCTTCTTTTATTCCCGAAACCTTTAATTTCAAAACTTCCGGTCCTTCTGATAAAAGTTTCAATCTTATTCTTTTCAAATTTAAAATAATTTCGACTACATCTTCCATCACTCCTTCAATTGTAGAGAATTCATGAGCAACATTTTTTATCTTTACTTTAGTGATTGCTGCTCCATTCAAAGAACTTAAAAGAACTCTTCTTAAAGCATTACCCAAAGTAATTCCATAGCCCCGATAAAGTCCTTCGATTTCAAAAACGCCAAGATTTTTTTTCTTGTCCTCAAAAACTAATTTTGGTGATTTTGGAAGATAAGGAAACATAGTTAAAAATTTAAAATTTTAAATCTTAAATTTTAAATCTTAAATCTTTAAGAATGGGAAGTGGGAGGTGAGAGGTGGGAAGTTGGAGGTGAGATTTAGTAATTTCTTATTTTTATTTTCTCACCTCCCATTTCCTACTTCCAATTTCTTATTTTTTGATATTTGATTTTTGATTTAACTTTGTTTTGAATTTTGAATTTCGGATTTTTCTTTATTGTATTTAGATTTGACATTTAACTTTTGCAATAAATTCGTTTTGAATTTCAATAAATTTCTATAAATTTCTACCGTGTTTCTGTTTCTATAAAATTTTTATCTTGAATAAAATTCAATCGCTAATTCGTAATCAAATGGCAAATTTATTTCTTCTGGTAATGGTAATTTTTTTATTTTAATTGTCAAATTTTTAAAATCAACCTCGAGCCATTTTGGTGGCTGATAGTTTTCTTTTGGTTTTTTTATTTTTTCAATTAGTTTTATTTCTTTTGTTTTTTCTTTTAAAGAAATAACATCGTTTGGTTTTACTAAATAAGAAGGAATTGTAATTTTTCTTCCATTTAAATAAAAGTGACCATGAGAAACCAATTGTCTTGCTTGTCTTCTTGAAATAGTAAATCCTGCTAAAAAAATTACATTATCAATTCTTCTTTCAAGAATTTGCTTTAAGGCGTCAGCAACAATTAACTCTTTCTGTTTTTTTGCTTCTTCTAAATATCTTTTAAATTGAGTTTCGCTAATTCCATAAGTCCATTTTATTTTTTGAACTTCTCTTAATTGCTTTCCATAATCGCTTAATTGAGAAAACTTATTTTTATGAACTCCTGGCGGGTATGGCTTCCTTATCATTGGACATTTTTGAGTATAACAACGCTCGCCTTTTAGAAAAAGCTTTAAACCTGCTCTTCGACATTTTCGACAAACAGCATTTTTCATAATTATAATAATTTATACTCTCCTGGGTTTTGGGGGTCTTGGCCCATTGTGGGGAATTGGGGTAATATCTTTAATGTAAACAATATTTAATCCCGCGGCGGCTAAACTTCTTAATGCTGAATCTCTTCCGGCTCCAATTCCTTTTACAAATACATATGCTTTTTGGGGGAAATTTTTTTTAATTTTTTGAAGCACGGCTTCGGCAACTTTTGAAGCCGCAAAAGGAGTTGCTTTTTTTGGTCCTTTAAATCCCAAAGAGCCAGAAGTTGCCCAGCAAACAACATTTCCTTTTAAGTCAGTAATTGAAATCATTGTATTATTATAAGTTACACTAATGTATACTCTAACTTCGTTGGCTTTTTTTCCAACCTCTTTTTCTCTTGCTTTCTTTAGGGCGCTTTCTATTTTTTCTTTTTCTTCCAATGCTTCTTCTATTGTTTGAGAAACAACTCTTTTTTTACCCATATTATTTTTTCTCTAATTTTCTTTTGCCAGAAGTCATTGTTTTTTTTACATTACCTCTTACGGTTCGGGAATTGGTTTTCGTTCTTTGTCCTCTTACTGGTAGTTTTTTAATATGCCTTATGCCCCGATAGCAACCAATTTCTTTTAATCTTTTTATATTTTGAGCCCTTTCTCTTCTTAAATCTCCTTCGATTAAAACCCCTTTTTTTTCAATTTCATTTTGAATTAGTTTTATTTGTGCTTCTGAAAGATCTTTTGCTTTTAAATCAAAATTTATCCCGGCTTCTTTAAGGATTTCTTTTGAAAGCGATCTCCCAATTCCATAAAGATAAGTCAAAGCAATTTCAATTCTTTTATTATCTGGGATATTGATATTGGCAATACGCATAATAAAAATGTCAAATCTCAAATCCAAATCTTAAATCTTAAATCTAAATTTTAATGCCAAATGTCAAAAAAATTCAAAATGCAAAAATCAAAATTCAAAATGACAATTCAAAATTCAAAAAGAATATCCCTCCCCCACCTTAATCCTCCCCCTCCCTCTGGGAGGGGGAGGAAATAGGAGGGGGTGGGCATTTTGAACATTTAAAT
>JAGGUH010000016.1 GCA_021158645.1 bacterium
ATGGAGATTCAACAAATTGTTGAACAAAATCCTTGGTGGGAAGATAAGGAAAAAATTAAAGAAGATGAAAAAGTAAAAGAGGCCTTATCTAAAAAACACCCTTTATTTTTTGAATTTAAGGAAGGAAATTTTTTGATTGTTGGACCAAGACAGGTTGGAAAAACAACTTTTCTTAAATTAATGATTAAAAATCTAATTGAAAAAGGAATTGATTCAAAAAAATTAATTTATTTTTCTTGTGAGCCCTTAAAAAATTTTAATGAAATTATTGAGATTGTTAGATTTTCTGATACTTTGCTTTCTGGCAAAAAATATTTCTTTTTTGATGAAATTACCTTTGTTAAAGATTGGCAGAAAGCAATAAAATACATTTTGGATTCTTCTTTAAAAAAGGAAAAAACATTTTATATTTCTGGCTCCTCATCTTTGGCTTTAAAAAAAGAAACTTTTCCTGGTCGAGATTTAAAAAAATTTAATTTTCTGCCTTTATCTTTTAAAAAATTCTGTCAAGTTTTTGGAAGCAAAAATCTAAAGGAAAAAATTGAAGAAAAAGAAACAAAAAATATTGAAATTAAAAAAATCTCTCAAAAAGCCAAAGAATTTCTTTTCTTTTTTAAAGAAATTTCTTTTTTATTTGAGAAATACCTTAAATGTGGTGGTTTTCCTAGAAGTATGTATGAACTAATGGAAGAAGGAAAAATCAAAGAAGAGACCTATGAAATTTATTGGAACTGGTTAGTTTCTGATATTGCTAAAATTGAAAGAAGCGAAAGAATTACCCGAGCAATTTTAATTGCTCTTTTAAAAAATTATGGAACTAAATTTTCTTTAAATTCAGTGGCTAAAGAAATGGAAATTGGTTCTCATATTACTATTCGTGAGTATTTGGAAATTTTAGAAGAACTTTTTGTTTTGCGAAATATTTTTCCTTTTGATTTTTCAAAAAAAACCGAAGTTTTCAGGAAAATGAGAAAAGTTTATTTCATCGATCCTTTTCTTTTTTCTGTTTTTAAGAAGATTTTAACTAAAAGATTAGTTGAGGAAAGAGAAATTTCTTTAATTATTGAAGGAGTTGTCGCCGAGCATTTAATAAGAACCTTTAAAAATATTTTTTATCTCTCTTTTAGAAAAGAAATAGATTTTTTTATAGAGGACTGTGGCATTGAAGTTAAGTGGCAATCTAAATTGACCCCCAAAGATTTTCCTAAAATTGATTTAAAGCAAAAAATTCTTCTTTCTAAATCTGATTTTCAGTTTTTTAAAGAAGAAAGAATATTAATTCTGCCAGTAAGTATTTTTTTGATAATGATATAAATTTTAAAATAATTAGAGTTTTTCATTTGATTTTCTTTTTATGCAATGACTTTTTCATCGCCAAAAATTTGGATTTTGGTAGAATTAAAGTAAAATGAAGAAAAATTTTTTAAAAAAACTTCAGCTAATTTTTAATTTTTATCCCCAGATAAAACTGGTTTATTTTTTTGGTTCAAGAGCTCAAAAAAAGAAGGTCCATTAAGCGATTATGATTTTGCTTTTTATTTAGATGAAAAAGACAAAAAGAAAATTTCAGAAATTCAATTTGAATTGATGGACAAAATTAGCCGAATTTTAAAAACTGATAAAATTGATGTGGTAATGCTTAATTTAGTTGAAAGTCCAGAATTAAAGTATAATATCATTAAAGAAGGAAAATTGATTTATGAAAAACCTCCTTTTAAAGTTTTAATTGAGCCAAAAATTCTTCAAGAATTTTTTGATTTTCAAATAATGTTAAAAAAATATAATTTAACTCAATCTTAAAAAAATTTATGACCAATATTTCTGTGATCGAAAATAAAATTAGTCATCTTCAAAAGTATTTGAAGATTTTAAAAAGATACCAAAAAAAAGTATAGTCAACAACAAATTGAAAAAGATGTTGATATTAGAGGAATGGTAGAAAGATATCTTTATTTAGATTGTCAATCAGCAATTGATTTAGCGGAAGCAGTCATTGCTTTTAAAGATTTTAGAAAACCCACTACTTTAAGCGAGAATTTTTACATTTTAAATGAAGAAAAAATAATTTCTGGTGTTTTAACTGAAAAAATGATTAAAATGACTGAATTTCGAAATATAGTTGCTTATGATTATACAAAAATAAATTATGAAATTCTCTATGATGTCTTTCAAAACAGATTAAAAGATTTTGAAGAGTTCCTAAAAGAAATTAAAGAGAAATTAAGAATTTTTTAATATCTTCTTTGGGAAAGATAAAGACAAAGAAAAGCAAGTTTTTCTTTAATTTTTTTTGGAAAATCTGATTTTTCAATAATTTCTTTTGCCTTTAAAAATAAATCTTCGGCAAGATTTTGGGAATATTCTTTTGCTTTTGTTTTTTTAAAAATTTCTTTAATTTTTTCTGCTTTTTCTTTGGTAATTTTTGGATTACCATACCATTTTTCTAAAAATTTTTTATCATTTTTTTTAGTTAATTTGTAGGCGAAATAAAAAAGTAAAGTTTTTTTACCTTGGTAGATGTCAGAAAAAGTTGATTTTCCAGTTTTTGTTTTTTTTCCAAAAACTCCTAAAACGTCATCTTGAATTTGAAAAGCAATTCCCATTGGAATAGCAATTTTTTCTATTTTCTCTAAAAAATTCTCTTTTACACCAGAAAACATTACTCCCAACCATAATGGTCCTACAAAACTATATCTCGCGGTCTTGTAAAAATAAACTGAAATTATTTCTTTAAAAGAAACTTTAGATTTTTTTTCTAAAATTATATCTTGACTTTGTCCAAAAATGACATCATCAACAATTTTTATAAAATTTGAGAAAATTTTATAAAATTCTTGTGAGTTTTTTATAGAATTTTCCAAAAATGTTTCTAAACAAAAATCAAAGCACAAATCTCCTAAAATTATTGCAACTGAATTTCCAAAATGTTCTGTCTTTAAATCACTTTTAATTTTATATTGTTTTTTTCCTATTTTTTGATAATAAAAATTTAAAGTTGGTTTATTGTGTCTCAAAAAATCTTGATCGATAATATCATCGTGAATTAAAAGATATGAGTGAAGAAGTTCTAAAAAAATAGATGCTTTTAAAACTTTTTTGGTAAGTTTTTTTCCAGAAAATTCAAACCCGAAGCAAAAAAGAATTGGTCTTAATCTTTTTCCTCCACCAAGACAAAAATTCTTTAAATTTTTAATTAAAATTTTCCGCTCTTTTTCTTTTGCTTCTTTTATTTTTCTTTCAAAAAATTCTTCTAAATAAAAATTAATTTCTTTTTGATTTTTTTTAATTTCCTTTAAAAATTTCTCTATTTTCATAAATTTATTTTACTTGTAGTTGTTAACCGTTTTGGTAACAATTTGATTATTTCCCTCCCCCTTCTTTCTTCCCCCTCCCTAAGGGAGGGGGAAGATTTAGAAGGGGGAGGGAAAAAGTTTTAAAAAATTATTATCGAAGTGATTAGATAGTACATTTTACTTATTATTCTACTTACGTGCTTTAAAGCACGTAAGCAGAGAGAAAATTATGAATTTTTTCTTCTAACTTAATTTCTTTTGAAATGTTAAGATGAATTTCAATTCTTTTATCAGAAACTTCAATTCTTTTGGGAGTATTAATTTGATAACTTCTTAAAAAAGAATTTATCCTTCTAATTTGAATTTTTTTTAGAAGTTTTTCTACAAAATTTCCGAATTTTCCCTTTAAAATTTCTTCTAAAAGTTTTTTAAAAAATGAATCTTTAAATTCAAAACTTTTTTCTTTTTCAAAATCAGTTTGACTAAAATAAGAATAATTTTTTTGCCAATTGTTTTTTTCAAAAAATTTTAAAAAAATCTCTTTTTTTCCGTAGATAAAAATTAAGTTTAAAAATTCGGTTGCTCTAAAATAATTTTTTAAAAAATTCATTGAATCTAAACTAAGAAAACAGGAAAGAC
The DNA here is from genome assembly GCA_021158645.1 of bacterium. Lineage (GTDB taxonomy): Bacteria > Patescibacteriota > Minisyncoccia > UBA6257 > JAGGUH01 > JAGGUH01. Next base: position 3,933 of record JAGGUH010000016.1, read on the forward strand.
AAATTTTGTTTTCCGAAGTTTTTTTGGAATGAACTAGCCCTTTTCTTCTGGCAAAAAGAATTTCATACAAAAGCAAGGCAAAAAATCTTAAAGTCCAAATTCTTCCATTTTTTGCAATTAAAATTAAATCAAAATCGCTTTCTTTTTTTACATTACCAACTGCCATCGAACCACAAACAAAAGTTCCTTCTAAAAATGGCAAATATCTTAAAAATTTTGTTAATTTTTTTAATTTTTGAAATTTTTTATCGAATAAAATGTCTCGAGAAATTCTCTTTTCAACTAAAAAACTTTTTCCTTTTAAAAAATAAAAACCATATTTTTTCTCAATTATTTTTTTTAAGTTTTCTGAATTTTCTAAAAGAAAAACAACTTCAAATAAGGTTGTTTTTTCTGGACTTGTTTTTTTCAACCTAAAAAGATTTTTCCAAACCTCAAAAGAAGTTGCTGGTTTTTCAAAAAAATCAAAAATTTTTAAAGTTAAAAAAATTTCTAATTCTTTTAAAGAAAGTTTCATTTTAAAAATAATGTTTGGTTCTTTTTAAAAACAATAAAATCTCTTTTGCAATTTGATATTCTTCATTGGTTTCAACTTTTAATATCTTTGGAATTTTAAATGGAAAATCTTCTAAAATTAAATTTCTTATTCTTGAAGATTTAAACCCAATAGTGCCTCCAAAAACAATAGCATCTACTCTTTTTAAAATTCCATAATAGGCATAAAGATACTTTCTGATTCTTTTTATAAAAATCTCAAGGGCTAATTTTGAATTTTTGTCCTTCTTTTTTTCCAACTCTTTGAAATTTGAAATATCAGAGATTGCTTTAAGGCCACTTTCTTGATTGAGAATTTTTTTAATTTTATCTAATTTTATTCTTTCTAAAAGAAAAAGTAAAACTCCGGGATCTAAATCACCAATTCTTGTTGTCATTATTAATCCCTCTAACGGCGAAAATCCCATTGAAGTTTCTATTGGCTTTCCTTTTTTAATTGCTGTCATTGAAGCCCCACCACCTAAATGAATTGTAATTAAATTTAACTTTTCTAAAGGTTTTTTTAAAATTTCTGATGCTTTTATTAAAAGATATTTATGCGAAATACCATGAAATCCCAATCTAAAAATTTGATATTTTTCAATAATTTCTTTTGGCAAAGGATAAATTCTTGAACTTAAAGGAAGATCTTTAAAAAACTGGGTATCAAAAACGGCAAAATGTTTTGCTTTTTTAAATTTCTCTTTGGCAATTTTAATTGCTAAAAGTTGAAAAGGGTTATGCAAAGGAGCAATTTCACAGCCAATTTCAATTTCTTTTAAAACTTCTTTGTTTATTTCTTTTATCTCATAAAATCTTCCCCAAACAACTCGAGAGCCAACAATTTTAATCTTTGGTTTTAATTTTTCTAAATAATCAAATTCTTTTTTAATTGATATTTTTGCTGAATTCAAATTAAAATATTCTTTTTTTCTTTGAAAAATTAATTCTAAATTTCTCGAGTAAAGTTTCCATTTTATTGATTGAGAACCACAATTTAAAACTAAAATCATTTTTATTTTTAAATTTTAATATTTTAAAAAAACAAAGTCAAATTATTTATAACTTTTTGCTGCTAAAACTAAAATTTAAAAATTCTTTAAATTTTCTTTAAATACTGACCGTTAAAAACAAAAATTTTTTGTAGATTCTTATAAAAAATCGGAAATCATTGCAGCATGGCTTATACTGAAACCGGAAATTATACTGGTTACGGACTTTCAATAGATGTTGGAGTCTCCGCCGGAGCCAGTGCCGGTTCTTACGCATTTTCTGCCACAGTTGGAGACGCCCATGGAATCAGTGACGCCTGGAGCAACATTACAATTACCATACTACCCTAAATAAGGGCCCTTAATTTAAGGAGAGGCGAATGCCTCTCCTTTTTTATTTTTGACATTTTGGGCAGTAATATGAAGAGCGATTTCCAAATTTTATTTTTTTAATAATTGAACCACAGCGAAAACATTTTTTTCCTTCTCTTCGATAAACTTTTCTAATTTCTCCATAATCGCCTTTGGAACCATTTATTTTACGCCAATCAATAATTGAAGAACCTTGAGTGTTTATGGCTTTTCTTAAAATTTTTTCAATTGCCTGATAAAGATTTTTAAGTTCGTTTTCTTTTAAAGAATTTGCTGGTCTTTTTGGATTAATTTTTGCTTCCCATAAAATTTCATCAGAATAGATATTACCAATTCCGGCAATTTTTGTTTGATCCATTAAAATTTTTTTGATTGGAGTTTTGGCTTTTTTAACAATTTCTTTTAGTTTTTCAAAAGTAAAATTTGGATCCAAAGCATCAATGCCTAATTCTTTTATTTCTTTTAATTGAAAAAGTTTTTCTTTTGAAATTAAAATAATTTTGGCAAATTTTCTTTGATCAGATAAGACAAGCATTTTTTTGTTTTTTAAAAATAAAATAAAATGAATAAATCTATTTTGAGGGTCTTTTGCTAAAAAAGAAGTTGTTTCTGAGGAAATCCAGCGATTTTTCTTCTTTTGCCATTTACCATATAAAAGATGGCCAGTTAGTTTTTGATGAATTAAAAGAACTTTGTTTTGAGAAAGAAAAATTAAAATGTTTTTGCCCAATCTTTTAATATCTTTTATTTCTAAATTTTTGATTTCTTTTTCAAATTCTTTTGGCGAAGGTATTTTAATAAAATTTGGAACATCAAACCAAACTCCAGTAATTTTTTGGTTTAAAATTTTTGGTTTTAAAGAATTAACAGTTATTTCTACTTCGGGAAGTTCAGGCATAATAAAAATTTTCAATTTTTAATTTTCATTTTTTAGAATTTCTGGGATTTTTACTTTCCCTTCTTTGGTTTGAAATTGTTCCATTATCGCAATTAGAATTCTTCCAATAGCAAAAGCGGTACCATTAACAGTATGAACAAATTTCAACTTGTTTTGTTTTGTTTTATATCTTATATTTAATCGACGCGCTTGAAAATCAGTGCAGTTGGAAGTAGAATGAGTTTCTCGAAATCGATTTTCAGATGGAATCCAAGTTTCAAGATCAAATTGAGAAGCAGCACAAAAACCAATATCACCACTACAAATTCTTACTACTTGAAAATAAAGTCCAAGTTCTTTCATTAACTCTTTTTGAATCTCCAAAAACAATCGATGTTCTTCTTTTGAATCTTCTTCTTTGCAAAAAGAAAACATTTCAATTTTATCAAATTGATGAACTCGAAAAATTCCTTTAGTGTCTTTTCCCCAAGAACCGGCTTCTCTTCTAAAACAAATCGAAAATCCAAGATATCTTTTAGGAAGATCTTTTTCTAAAAAAATCTCATCGGTATGCATAGGACCAATTGATTGCTCAGCGGTACCCACTAAAATTAAATTGTCTTTTTGAGTAAAATAAAAATCTTCAGAGAAAGCATCTAAATATCCCATTTTTTGCATCATTTCTGGTTTTATAAGCACTGGCGGTAAAATTGGAACAAATGGAATTGTAGAAATTTTCAATTTGTTTTTTTTAACAATTTTTTTCAAAAAACTCTCTGAAGCAAGATTTTTGAAGACATAATTTAAAATTGCAATTTCAAGAAAAACTGCTTGGTTTTTAAGATAGCCAAAACGAGTTCCAGAAACTTTTGCTGCTCTTTTAAGGTCAATCCAATCTAAATTTTTGTTAAGATCAAGATAACTTTTTGGAGTAAAATTAAATTTTGGCTTCTTTCCAATTATCTCTTCAACAACATTTTGGCTTTCATCTACTCCTTCGGGTACTTCGTCTAATAAAAAATTAGGGATTTTTGAAACTTCTTTTAAAAATATCTCTGAGATTTTTTTAAATTCTTTTTCTTTCTCTTTTAAAATTTTTTTAATCTCTTTTGCTTTTTTGGGTAAAACTGATTTTTTTTGATGTCTTAAAAGATCAATTTCTTTTTGAAGTTTTCTTTTTTGTTTCTCAAGTTTAAGAATTTTCTCAATATCAATTTTAGCGCCTCTTTTTCGGCAAGATTGAATAATTTTTTCTGGCTCTTCTCTTAAAATTTTAAGATCAATCATATTAAAATTGTTGTTGTTGTTTTTTATTTTATTTTTTTAAATAAAAATGGCAACCCAAAAAGGTTGCCAAAAAAATTAGGGGATTCGAATAATTATTTCTGGGAAAATTTTGAGAATCTTATTTATGATAAAGGAATCGTTTTCGTAAATAATTTCTGGTTCTGTTTTCCTTATAACTCGAAGTTTGAATTCAATCGGAGTCTCATTCTCTCTCATTAAAAAAATTTTTTTGAAAGGGATTTTGTTTTTTCTAAGCCATTTTTCAATCACCGATCTCTGCCTCTCAATATCCGGAACCGCTGAGAAAATAAAAATCGTGTAACTCTTTCGATCAAGATTTCTAATTTCCTTAATTATTTTTTCATTGGGAGTCCTTATCCAGTCATAGAAATAAGTGAAAATATAAGAAATAATCCTTTTTATCTTATTATTAGGATACGTTACTTCAAAACCATTAAAAGGATAGAGATCCAGCAAAGTTTCTCCAAGCCATTTAAACTTGCATAGAGTTCCATCAATATCTACTAAAATTTTCACCCTCCTTCACCTCCTTTTTTAATTTTTAATGTTAATTATTCAAATTTTTCTTATCAAATTTCTAATTTTTTTTAAGTAAAAGTCAAGAGTTCTTTTTGATTCTGCTTCTAAAAATAATTTAAAATATGGCTGAGTTTTGCTTTCTCTTAAGATAAACCAAAAATTTTTTCCTTCTATTTTTATACCATCAAAAAAACTTATTTTTTTAACTAATCCTTTATTGATTAGCCCTTCATTTAAAAAATTTATAAAAATTATTTTTTTTAATCTTCCAAAGTTTTTTGTTTTTTTAAATAAAATTAATTTTTGAGGAAAAGATTTGTATTTTAAAAAAATCTTTTCAGGTTTTAATTTTCTTTGGGATAAAATTTCTAAAAACTTTAAACAGGCAAACTCACCAGAATCAAAATAAAAATTTTCCTTAAAATAAAAATGACCTGTTTTTTCAAAGCCAAAAACTGCTTTTTCTTTTTTCATTTTAAGTTTCACAAAGGAATGTCCGGGCAAAGAAACTATTTTTTTTAAAGACAACTTTTTTAAAGTTTCTCTTATCAAAAAAGTGTCTGAATTTATCGGCACCACCACTTTTTCTCCTTTTTTTGGATTTAGTCCTTTCTCTAAAATAAAACTTGCAAAAATATCTTCTTTTAAAAGTTTTCCGTTTTTATCTAAAAAACCAATTCGATCGCCATCGCCATCAAAAACAAATCCAAAATCAATTTTTTTTAACTTTTTTATTTTCTCTAAAAAATATCTTTCTGTTTTTGACTCAAAAAAATTTGGAGCAGGAAATTTTTTTGAAGGAAAACTATCCAAAAAAATTAAATTTAAATTAGTTTCTTTAAAAAACTCTTTAAGAACAATTGAACTTGGGGAGCCAAGAAATTCAAAAACAATTTTAAATTGTTTTAAATAATTAAAATCAATTTTTGATTTTCTTTTAAGAAAAGAAAGGTATTTTTTTAAAAAAAATTCATTTATTTGAAAAGGGGATTTTGAGATTTTAATTTTTGATTTTGGAATTTTAATTTTTGAATTTTTTAATTTTTGGTATTCCTTTTCAACTTTCTCAAGATCTTCTCCTTTGCAAACTGGCTTTAAATTTTCATTAAGCAATTTTATGCCATTTTCATTCCAAGGATTATGAGAAGCAGTAACCATTAAGAAAAAATTGATTTTTTTACCAATCAAATTTTTATGACAAGAAGCAATAAAATAATGCATTGGAGTCGAACTTACCCCAGCGTCAATTACTTTGCCTCCTTCGTTTTCAATTCCAGCAATTAAACTATCTTTTATTTTTTTGGAACTTTCTCTTAAATCGTAATTGATTAGAAATTTTAATTTGGTTTTTTGATCTTGTTTTTTAAGATATCTTACAATTGCTTTTCCAATCAAAAAAACAACTTTTTGATTAAGTTGTTTAGGAATTTTTCCCCGAATGTCATATTCTTTAAAAATAGTATTATTCAACGGCTTTCTCAAGAATTTTTTCTTTAATTTTTTTAACTAAATCAGGATTCTCTTTTAAAAATTTTTTTGCATTTTCAACTCCAACTCCTAACTTTTTTCCCTCAAAACTTAAAGTATTGCCACTTCTTGAGACAACCCCATACTTTAATCCGATATTAATAACATCGGCTTCTTTTGAAATGCCTTCGTTATAATAAATATCAAATTCAGCAATTTTAAATGGCGGAGCAACTTTATTTTTTACTACTTTTGCTCTAACACGAGAGCCAACCACATTTTCTCCTCTTTTAATTTGACCAATTCTTTTTACTTCAATTCTTATTGAAGAATAAAACTTTAAAGCCCGACCACCGGGAGTGGTTGTAGATTCAAATCTCATTACCGGACCCATTCCAATTTGAGATCTGACCTGATTAATGAAAATAATTGTTGTTTTGGTTCGATCTGCTAAAGCCGTAAGTTTTCTTAATGCTTGACTCATTAATCTTGCTTGAAGCCCAATATATTGAGCCCCCATCTCGCCTTCAATTTCTGCCCGAGGCGTTAAAGCCGCCACCGAATCAACAACCACGCAAGAAATTGCTCCTGATCTTACCAAACTTTCTAAGATATTTAAAGCGTCCTCACCGGTATCAGGTTGAGAAATTAAAAGTTCATCAACATTTACTCCTAATTTCTTTGCATATTCCGGGTCTAAAGCATGTTCAGCATCAACAAAAGCACCCTTGCCTCCCATTTTTTGAGATTTGGCTAAAATATGTAAAGCCAAAGTTGTTTTACCGCTTGATTCCGGTCCAAAAATTTCAACAATTCTTCCTCGTGGCACTCCTCCAACTCCCAAAGCCAAATCTAAAGAAATTGAGCCTGAAGGAATAGTATCAACATCAACTCTTTTTGCTTCTCCAAGCTTCATTATGGCTCCATCTCCAAATTTTTCCTTAATTTCTTCAATTATTCCGTCAAGATTATCTTTGTTTTCCTTTTTTTGATTTTTCTTTCTTTCTTTTGCCATTTTTTAGATTCTAAAATTTTAAAAATTAAAAGTCAAGTTAAAGTAGGATTTAATCTCAAAAAGTTTAAAGCGCAAAGTATAAAATTTATTAAATTCTAAATTTTAAATCCAAAATTTTTAAACAATATGATTTAAAATTTCTTTTACGATTTTTCGGTCATCCCAAGGAATTTTTTTTCCTTTAAAAACCTGCCACTGTTCAGCGCCTTTGCCCAAAACCAAAACAAGATCATCTTTTTTTGCCAAAGAAATACCTTTTTTAATGGCTTCTCTTCTGTCTAAAATTTTAAAGAAATTTTCATTTAATTTTTTTGTTTTAACCCCCGAAATTAACTCTTCGGCAATTTTTTCTGGATTTTCAGAATATGGATCATCATTAGTTGCAATAAAGCAATCAGAATTTTTATCAATTATTTCTCCCATTAATGGCCTTTTTGTTTTATCTCGTTCTCCACAAGCACCAAAAATTGTAATTACTTTCCCTTTTTTAATTGGCTTAATTGCTTCGAATAAATTTTTTAAAGATTCTGGCGAATGGGCATAATCGACAATTACTTTGAAATTTTCTTTACTTTCAATTATCTCGATTCTTCCCGGAACTCCTTTAAAATCCTCTAATGCCTCTTTAATTTTTAAAAGATCTATTTTTTGAGAAAGAGAAACAGCCGTTGCAGCCAAAGCATTATAGACATTAAATTTTCCTAAAAGGTGTAAATTAACTGAAATTGATTCTTTTTCTGTTTTTATCTTAAATAAAGTGCCTTTTTCGGTTAAAAAAATATCTTCTGCTAAAACATCGGCATCTTTTTTGATTCCAAAAGTGATTATTTCTTTTAAATTTTTTATTTGAGAAAATAAAATTTTCTCCAAAGAAAGATCGTCCTTATTGAGAATTAAACATTTTAAAGATCTGCTAATCATTTTAAAATGAACCTCTTGATATTCTTTTTTGTTTTGATGGTATTCAAGATGGTCAGGTGTTAGATTTGTAAAAACCACTGCAGAAAAAGAAATTCCAGAAATTCGATATTGACTTAAAGCATGAGAAGAAACTTCTAATACTAAATACTGGCATCCTTTTTTTACGGCTTCTTTAATAAATTTTTGTAAAAAAAATGGTGAAGGAGTAGTCATTTTAATATGATTTAATTCTTCATTTTCTCCAATTTTTAAAGAAGCAGTGCTAATCATTGCCACTTTTTTTTTGGACTTTTCCAAAATATGAGCAATTAAATGGCAAGTAGTTGTTTTTCCTTTTGTTCCTGCGACTCCAATTATTTTTAAATTTTTTGCTGGTTTACCATAAATTAAAAAAGCCAAAACGCCCTTTGGATAATGCCAGAATTTTTCTAAAAAAAATCTTGGAATTATTTTTTTTAAAAAACCTTTTATCATTCAGGTTAAAATTTTTTTGCTTCGGTTCTTTCAGTTAAATTTCAGTTAAAATTAAAAACAACAAAAAAATTAAAAATTTTTGAGATAATTTTTTTATTTTAAATTAGAATCGAATTGAAAAAGTTCTAAAATTTTTTTTGAGATAAAATCGAGATTATTTTTTTTATATTTTGAGTCTAGATAAGAAAATTCTAAAAGGATGCCATTGAGGATATTAATTAAAAATTTTAATTGATATTTTGGAATAATTCCTTTTAGAGTACTTAAAATTAACTCCTCGATTTTTCTTTTAAATTTTAGAATTTGAGATTTTATTTGAGTTTCTTTACTAGAAGAAACAAGAATTCTTATCAATCCTTTTTCTTTTAAACCAAATTCTAAATAAACTTTAATAATTTTTTTGAGTTTGGCTTTTTTTTGAGATTTCTTTAACGCATTTTGAATTTCAGTTTTAAATTCTTTAAAAATTTCTTCAAGGACTTTTTCGTGAATTTCTTTTTTTGAAGAAAAATACCAGTAAAGAGCCGCTTTGGTAATTTTTAGTTTTTTCGCCAAATCTTCCATTGAAACCCCCAAATAACCATATTTCAAAAAAAGAGACCTCGCCGCATTAATAATTTTTTGAGAAGAATAACCTTTCATTGTTTTTTTTAATTTTTTTCTTTATACTCCTTTTCCCAAATAGGTTGAGTTAACTCTCTTAATTTTTTGTCGTATTCAACTAATTTTTCATAATATTCTTTTGAGTTTTTTGCCTCTTGAGCAAATTCATCTTCTCCTTTGGCATTTTCAGGAAGAATATTTTCTTTAAAATACTTATAATGGTCTCTAATTGAGCAAGGCATCAACCAATTTTCTGCTTTTTTGGGGCAAGCATAACCATATTTTTTCTGCCATTCTCTTCCTTTTTCAAAGAAATCCGAAAACAACGCATCGGCAATAGTTTTTCCTTGTTTATATAAATCATAAACATTATGTACATAATAAGGAATAAAAACACAAGGCATAATGTTTCCATTCCAATCAATATAAAAATATCCGCCTCCTTCCCTTCCATAAGCAATACAACCATTTGATAAAACACCAGAATTCCAAAAATCAGCAATTGGATATCCTCTTCTCAATAATTCTTCCCATTTTCTATATAATTTAATTCTTTCTTCGGGAAGAGGCATTAAATCAAAAACCTCCTTTCCTCTGCCAATTGGCATTAGTTGGAATTGCCACATATAAGACGCTCCTTGCTTTTCAAACCAAAAATCATAAAATTCATCGCTTAAGAGAATATCTATATTTTTTCTTGTTCCAGTGATAGAAAGAGTAAAAGGCACTCCTGCTTTTCTTAACTCTTCCATTCCATTTAAAATTCTCTGAAAAACACCTTTTCCTCTTCTCTCATCAGTTTCTTTTTCAAATCCTTCAACTGAAATTTGAGGAATAGCATTTTTCATTTTAGCCAGTTTTTCAGCAACTTCTTTTGTAATTAACGTTCCATTGGTGTAAAAAATAAAAAATGTATCGTTGTATTTTTCAAAAACATCAAGAATGGTTTTTCCTTGGCTTTCATACATCAAAGGTTCTCCACCAGAAATAACTACAAATCTACTACCAAAAATATTATGATTCTCTTTTAAAATTCTATCTAAAATATCAAAAGGAATTGTGGCTCCTGTTTCTGGAGAAGAAGCAGCATAACAACCTTTACATCTTAAATTGCATATTTGGGTTGGAGAAACTGTTATAAAACAAGGAGGATTTTTAATATGATACTTTTTTCTAAATGCTTCCTTTGCTTTTTCTACTTCTAATAAACTGTCTTTAAAAAAATTATTAAATCCTAAAACTTCTAATATCTTTTCAATAATATCATAAGAGATATACCCTTTTTCATAGTTTTTTAGTCCTTGCTTAAGTAATGCTTTCACCCATTGATACTTTTTTCTTTGTACCTCTTCAAGTTCATTTTTTGAACCCTCTTTTACTATTTTTTCATAAATTTTTTTATCAAATTGATCGAGGATAATTTTCCTTCCAGTTTTAGTATTAAACGCCCTTTTGATAAGAGAAAGATAAATGTTTTGTTTTACTTTTGAAGCGATTTTGTTTAGCATGGTTTTTTGATATTTATATGTTTTAGCAAAACCTTTCTGTGACCTTTTTATCTACCGATTGGTAAATTACTTTAATTATATCAAATTAAATAAATTTTTGTCAAGTAAATACAACTCGTCAGGTAGATAAGACACACGCACCTTAAAGAGGTTTGTTAATTAAATAATAAAGTAAAAAATTGAAAAACAAAAAAGATAGATTGTTTCAAAAATTAAAATTAAGTTCAGGGTAAAATTAAAATTTTGATTTCAAGAAAAATAAAAAACTCGGCTTCCTTTTAAGGAAGCCGAGTTTTTAAGAGAGAAACACTTCCTAAATAAATTTTTAGTACTCTTCTGGAGGCATTTTTGGAGTTTCTTTTTCTTTTTCAGGAATATCAGCGACAACGGCTTCACAAATCAAGAACATTGAAGCCGAAGAAATAGCATTCTCAATTGCCGATCTTACC
>JAGGUH010000031.1 GCA_021158645.1 bacterium
AGATAAAGGTCAGTAAATTGCTTTATCTCTATATCCTGCACTTGAGGCATAAATTCTACAAGAAGAAAAAGGATATTAAACTTATCCATCACATAGTTGGTCTTGAAAAAAGCCATCTTTATCAAGTCAAGTTGTTCACCAAAAAAGATAATGGTTTCTTTCCGTAAACATTGTATACTTAAAACATCGAGATTTACAAAAATAGGGTTTTTTCTTGTCAAAAATGATTCAACTTTAGAGATGGCATACATAAAATCATCGCGTTCATCTTTTTTTAATCCTTTAATTGTTTTTTTCATTTCTTCTATAGCAAATTCAAACTCAAACTCCTTTTTAGTCATTTTTTTCACCTCCTATATTTTTTTTAAAAAACTATTTTTATTCTAAATGAATAATAAAAAATACAAAAATGTCAAGATCGTTGGAGATCTCTGTCAAAAATAGTGGTATTTTTTTTAAATTTAGTTAAATTTTTTTTAAAAACTCTCAAAATAATAGATCTTTCCTTAAATTTTTGAATTTCTAAAAGATGTTTTTTTAAAAAATTTTTAAAAAAATTCTAATTTTGTGAAAAATTAAAATTTAGATAGATATAATTTGAAATTTTTAAAAAGTTTGCCACTAAAATTGGCAAAAAGCCGATATGGGCTTGATTTAATGATTTAAATTTGATAAAATACTTTTCGTATGAAGGCAAAAAGAGTTCAAAAGATAATTTTAATAATTTTAGTAATTCTTTTAGTAACTACAACTATTCTTTTGTTTGTACCTTTAGGTGCTTTTAAAAAGCCAAGACCTTCTGGAAAAAAAATCCCTTTTTCTTCTAACAATCAGGCAAAGTTTAAACCACCGCAAGGAAAACCAAAAATCAAAGGTCCAACTTCTTCACCACCGGGTATTGAAAAATAATATCTAATCAATTATGAATCGTTATCTTAAGCCAACTCTTATAATTTTATTTATTTTCTCCCTTATCTTTGTGGCGCCAGTTTTAGTTAATTTTCCTTTAAAAAAAATAAATGATTTTTTTCACCTTAACCTTCCTTATTTTCCTGACAAAGAGTTTTCTTTAGGATTAGATTTAGCCGGAGGAACTCTTTTAAGATATAAAGTTGATTTATCAAATATAGAAGATAAAGATGCCGCTTTGGCAGCATTAAGAAATGTGATTGAAAGAAGAGTTAATTTTTTTGGAGTTAAAGAGCCAAAAGTTTATATTGCAAAAAATCAAGACCAAGCACGTTTAATAGTTGAAATTGCTGGGATTAAAGATATTAAAAAAGCAATTGAAATGATTGGTAAAACTCCCTTTTTAGAATTTAAAGAAGAAAGACCCGAAAGTGAAACTAAAGAAATTTTAGAAGATCAAAAGAAAAATAAAAGGTTAAATGAAGATCCTTATTTTAAATCAACCGGGCTTGATGGAAGATATTTAAAAAAATCTTGGCTTGATTTTGATTCAACCACTGGAGAACCAATAGTTTCTTTAAAATTCAACAAAGAAGGAGCAAAACTTTTTGAAAAAATTACTGAAAGAAATGTGGGCAAAAAAGTTGCTATTTATTTAGATAACTCACCGATTTCAATACCTGTAGTTAGAGAAAAAATTAGTGGTGGCGAGGCTCAAATTACCGGTGATTTTTCTCAAAAAGAAGCAAAAGAACTTGCCGAAAGGTTGAATGCCGGCGCTTTACCAGTTAAAATTAATTTGATTTCTCAACAAACCGTTGAGGCAACTTTGGGTAAAGAATCTTTAAAAGAAGGAATTATTGCTGGGGCTTTAGGATTTTTGTTGATTATGATTTTTCTTTTGATCTGTTATAAGAAACTTGGAATTTATGGAGTTTTGAGTTTAATTTTTTATTTAGTTTATCTTTTAGGTTTGTTTAAATTAGTAAATATTACTTTAACTTTGTCTGGAATTGCTGGTTTTGTTCTTTCTATAGGAATGGCAATTGATGCTAATATCTTAATTTTTGAACGAATAAAAGAAGAGAAAAAATTAGATTTACCAGAGACAACAGCAATAAAAAATGGATTTGATCGCGCTTGGTCTTCAATTAGAGATGCAAATCTAACAACTCTTTTTGTTTGTATTATTCTATTTCATTTAACCGAAAGTTTGACCAAAGGATTTGCTTTGACATTAGGGTTGGGAATTTTAATGAGTGTTTTTTCGGCAATGGTAGTAATGAAAGTTTTTTTACTAAAAAAGTATGCTTTTCATTAAATTTAAAAAAATTTTTTTTGGAATTTCTTTGGTTTTAATTATTGTTTCGTTGATCTCATTAGTAAAATTTCCTCTAAAAGCAGGAATAGATTTTTCTGGTGGAAGTTTACTTGAAATAAAAACTCCTTCTTCTTTAGATAAAAACGAAGTAAAAAAAATTTTTTCTGAATTAGGAGTAAAAGAAGTGGAAATTTCTCAAACTGAAAAAAATTACTATCTTTTAAGATTTGAAAATGTTGATGAAAAAAAACATCAAGAAATTCTTTCTAAATTGAAAGAAAAATTTCCCGGAGTACTTCAAGAAAAATTTGAAAGTATTGGGCCTTCAATTGGAATGGAAATTAGAAGAAAATCGTTTTTTGCCGGAATTTTAGCCATATTTTCGATTGCTTTGTATGTTGCTTTTGCTTTTAGAAAAGTTTCAAGGATAATTTCTTCTTGGAAATATGGAATGATTGTAGTTTTAACCTTATTCCATGATGTTTTGATTACTTTGGGATTTTATGCTTTGTACTCTCATTTTTTCAGTGGCGTTTTTGATACTAAAATTGTAGTTGCCTTGCTTACAATTATGGGTTATTCTGTTAATGATACCATCGTAGTTTTTGATCGAGTTAGAGAAAATTTAAGAAAAATGTTTAACCAAAGAAATTTTGAGGAAATTTTAAATTTAAGCATTACTCAAACTTTACCTCGTTCCTTAAATACTTCTTTAACAACTTTGTTTGTGGTGCTTGCTTTAGCGATTTTAGGTCCAAAATCAATTTTTCCTTTTACAATCGTAATAGTTTGTGGTATAATTATAGGAACTTATTCTTCGGTTTGCATTGCGACTCCTTCTCTTACGTTTTTTAAAGAAAGAAAGAAAAACTAAATTGAGCAAGGTTTGATATTTTTGATTAATGGTGGCCTTAGCTCAGTTGGTAGAGCGTCGGGTTGTGGCCCCGGAGGTCGCGGGTTCAAACCCCGCAGGTCACCCTATCCGTTTGCCCCGGTAGCTCAACTGGATAGAGCGGCTGCCTTCTAAGCAGCAGGTTGGGGGTTCGAGTCCCTCCCGGGGCAGGCAAATGAAAAGAGAAAAAAACTTTAAAAAAATTTCCCAGCGCAACCCCAACTTTTGCACCCCGTAGTGGAAAAATAGGAGCGAGCGAAGCGAGCGACGTAAGAAACCGAAGGTGTCTTAAGCCGGGGGTCAGGGTGCAAAAAAAGGTTGGGGGTTCGAGTCCCTCTCGGGGCAGGCAAATGAAAAGAGAAAAAACTTTAAAAAACATTTCCCAGCGCAACCCCAACTTTTG
>JAGGUH010000019.1 GCA_021158645.1 bacterium
AAAAAGGAGAAAAATTTTTTTATTCTTGGTCTTCTCAGAATTGTCAAAGATTGCATTATAAGTGCACTGGAGTGTTAGGAGATTATTTTGAGATGATTGGTGCTGGAAGAGTAGGAGATCAACCTTGCAGTTTTGATGGTACTTGGTCTAAAGAAATGAATTTTGTTGGAAAAGGAACTTGTACTGCTACAGTATATGATCAAAATGGCAATTTAGCCAATTGTTCTGCTTCTTTAAAAGTGGTTCCTCGAGAGACTAAACCTTATATTTCTTGCGTTTTTAATAGTTGTGCTACTTTTGCAAAAAACGTAGTTAGTTTCGAATGGAATGTTAATACTTATGGGAAAAATATTGATGATTTTGAGTTAGATATAAAAGAAAACAACAATTCTTGGCGAACTCTTTTGACTGGTGCTACTAATAAAAATTGTTTTGAAGATTGTTATTGCCCTCTTAATTCTTCTATTACTTATGGTCCTCAATGTCATAATCATTTTGCTCATTATGTTCCTTCTCGGGACGAACTTGTTTATATTCATTGGGATATTCCCAAAGGTTCAGGGGAACATCTTTATTTCTGGTTCAAATTTGGAGGCAAAGAAGAAACTTGGTATAAATTTAGAGCGAGAATTAAAACAGAAGGTGGTTGGTCTGATTGGGCTGAATGTGAGAACACTTGGTGCAGGGCATCTTCGCCATCGCCATCTCCGTCGCCATCACCGGGACCTTCACCTTCTAAAACTTGCTCCGATAATACTCCCTACGGGCAATGCTCTTCAAAAAAACCAAAATATTGCGATAATGGTAATTTAGTTGATAAATGTAAAATTTGCGGTTGTCCTTCTGGTTATGATTGCTTGAATGATGGAACTTGTGCTATAAAAGTTTCTCCTTCTAAATGTATTGGAGATATAAATAATGATGGAGAGGTGAATATTTATGATTTGGCAATTCTTATATCTCATTGGGGTCAAAAAAATACTGCTGATTTAAATAATGATAATATTGTTGATTTGGAAGATGTGAAAATACTTTTAAAGCATTGGGGAGAAACTTGTGAAAATCAGTGTCAGGTTCAAGGAGATATAGATAATAATGGAGAAATAAATTGTGAAGATTTAGATTGTATTTTAGGAGTGGTTCTTGGCGAGAAAAATCTTAAGGAATGTCCTTGTTCTGATGTAAATACAGATGGAAAAGTGAATCAATTAGATGTCAGCAAAGAAATAGATATTTTATTATCAAAAGGAATTGAGTGTGGTAAATGTAGGCAGTGTTCTGATTGCGGTAAGGGTATTTTTAATGTTTGCGACAGGCAGGAATGTTTATCTTGTCAAGAAAATTGCTATTTTATAGATAAAATTGTTGGCGGAGATTGCCTTTCTTGTAGTAATGCTAATTCTTGTCAAGATTATAAAAACGATAAAGATACTTGCCAAGCCGATCCTTGTAATTTTGGAAATTGTGAATGGAAGGATGATAAGTGTATCTCTGAATAGATATTTAGTGTTTTATAGAAATTAAGAATTTTTGATTTAATTTTTGTATTTAAGAACAAACTAATCTATAATGAAAAAGCTAATATCACTAACTTTTATTTTTCTCTTTTTATTTGTTTCGGTAAACTTTATTTCGGCACAGACAAACCCGGTAGAGTTTTATTTGAAATGTCCTGACAATGTTTCAAAAGGAGAAGAATTTAATGTTGGTTTATATGTAAATCCTAATGGAAATAAAATAAATGCTTTACAGGTAGTTGTAGATTATTCTCAAGGAAAAGATCATCTTCAAACCGATTTAAGCAAGGTAAAAATTGTTTCTCCTTTTTTTGATTTGCCTGAAGCAAAAAGAATAGAGGGTTATAAAATAAAAATTACTACCTGGACCCTTCAAGATATTTCTTCATCTTCAAATGTCTTATTAGCAATAATAAAATTTACTTCTTTAGGAACTAATCCTAGTGAATTGATTAAAATTGATACGAAGGATACTACTGCGGCTGGTATTGATGAGAGTGGAAATCCTGTTTCGTCTCCTACTAGTGTTGGAAATACTCAAACTGGTTTTGTAAAAGCAGTAGCGGTTGAAAATCCGCTTGGGACTGAAAGTTTAACAGATTTATTGGAAAACATTTATAATTATGTAGTTGATTTTATTATTGCGATTGCGAGTATTGTAATTGTTTGGGCTGGATATTTGTTTTTAAGTTCTGGAGGAGATAAAGAAAAGATAGAAAAAGCAAAAAGATTATTGACTTGGGCAGTTATTGGTCTTGTAGTTTGTATTTTAGCGAAAGGAATTGTTTTGGTAATAAAAAATATATTAGTTGAAAGTTAAAAATGGAAAAAATTGTTAAAATTGTTGAAAAATGTCTTTCTTCGGTAGTAAGTATTTTAACTGAAAGAGAACCAGAGAAAGTTGATTTTTTGTCAAAATTTCAGAAAAAAGGTGAAAATTTTATTTGTGGTTCTGGTTTTTTAGTTTCAAAAGATGGCTTGATTTTAACTAATCGTCATGTAATTTCGGATTCAAAAAAAAACTATTTTGCGATTTTTAAAGAGAATTTTTATCCGGCAAAAATTTTGAATTTAAACTTTGTTAGTGATGTTGCGATTTTAAAAATAGAAGGGAAAAATTTCCCTTTTTTAAAATTAGGAGATTCTTCAAAAATAAAATTGGGTCAAAGTGTGATTGCTATTGGAACCGCTTTGGGAATTTTTCCTAATTCGGTCTCAAAAGGAATTGTTTCTGGAATTTCTCGAAAAATTACTATTCAGGTAAATCCTTCAGGAGAGGTTAGAGAACTATATGGTTTAATTCAAACCGATGCTGCAATTAATCCGGGCAATTCTGGCGGTCCTTTAATTGATCTTTCTTCAAAGGTGATTGGGATTAATACTGCTTTAGTTTACGGAGCCGAAAATATTAGTTTTGCTTTGCCAATTAATTGGGCAAGGAAAGATTTAGAAGAAATTCGAAAATATGGAAAAGTTTTCAAACCAATTTTAGGAGTTGAATATGTTTTAATAGATAAACATTTAAAAGAAGCCCTAAACTTAAAATTTTCTTATGGCGCGTTAATTGTTAAAAACCCCGAAGTTGGAGTAGCGGTTTTGCCTAATACTCCTGCTTCAAAAGTTGGACTAAAAGAAGGAGATATAATTTTGGAAGTTGATGGTGTTCCTTTAAAGAAGGAGGAATCTTTTAGAGAATTATTGAAAGGAAAAAAATCAGTTGAATTAAAAATTTGGCGCAACGAAGATATTTTTAGAATTCCTATTAAATTAGGAGATTAAATAATTTTTAAACTATTTATAAATTTTAATATCTTTTTATAAAAATAAAAACAAAGATAAAAACAAAAACAAAAATAAAAATAAAAATAAAAACAAAAATAAAAAATAGAAACTTCTAAAATTTATAATTATTTTACAAATAAACGCGATCGCGTTTATTTGTAAAAATGATAGTTAAAGATTAAAAATAAGAATAATTAAAAATAAGAATAATTAAAAATAAGAATAATTAAAAATAAGAATAATTAAAATAGATAAGAATAGTTAAGATATTAAGATAGGAAATAAAAATAGTCAAAATTTAGTAAATGTGATTTTGATTGAAAGTTTTAAAAAGCATTAGAAAAATTTGGAGGCGTTATGGTTTTGAGAAAAAAGGATTTTGTTTGAATTTATTTTATTAATGGTTCCTTATCAATTTTGGTAATAAATTTTTCAAAAATTTCAATCTATATCTATCTAAACTTTAAATTCTCGCAAAATTAAAATTTTTTTAAAAAAATTTTTAAAAAATATCTTTTAGAAATTCAAAAATTTAAGGAAAATTCTATTATTTTGAGAGTTTTTAAAAGAAATTTGACTAAACTTTAAAAAAATTACTA
>JAGGUH010000063.1 GCA_021158645.1 bacterium
AATTAAACTAATCTATCTCATTTTACCACTATGGATATGCAATCTCGCAATCAATATTTTAAAACCTTAATTAAAAAAAGGTTATCATTTATCATCTGTTAACCAAAAAAGAAAGTTAAATCACAATGCCGCTACCGGGATTTGAACCCGGGTTTCTGCCTTGAGAGGGCAGTGTCCTTAACCCCTAGACGATAGCGGCTCATCTTGTTTTATTGATATTTGATTTCTTCGATTATTTTTTCCATCTTGATAGCCCTTGATCCCTTTATTAAAATTATGTCTCCTTCTCTTAAAATTTCCTGAATTTTAAACTTTGCCTTATCTGAACTCTCGAAACAATAAATTTCCCTTTTAAGTCCAGATTCCTTCACTCCAGATTCATAAATATTGGCATAATTTCCAATAAAAAAAAGCACTTCTGAAATTTTAGCCGCTTCCTTGCCGATCTCAAAGTGAGCTTCGTAACTATATTTTCCCAACTCTCTCATATCTCCCAAAACAATAATTTTTCTTCTTCCTTTTATTTTGTCTAAAACTTCTAAAGCCGATTTCACTGCAATCGGAGAAGCATTATAACAATCATCAACAATCCAAGTATTTTTAATTCCTTTAATTAAACTCATTCGGTGGTCAAGTGGAGAAAAATCATCTAAAGCGTTTGAAATTTCAATTAAATTCAAACCTTCTTCAATTCCAACACAAAAACTTGCTGCTATCGCCAACACTATAGGTCTTCCAAAAGCATTTCTAATTCTAAATGGAATCAAACTACCTTTAGAAAAAAATTTCATTGAAGTACCTTTAA
Organism: bacterium; assembly: GCA_021158645.1. GTDB lineage: Bacteria > Patescibacteriota > Minisyncoccia > UBA6257 > JAGGUH01 > JAGGUH01. The sequence goes on from JAGGUH010000063.1 coordinate 806, forward strand.
AATCATCACCAAACTCAATTTGGTAATTTAAAATTTGAAAATCAGCCCCTTGATTAAATCCATAAGTAATAATCTTTGCCTTTGTTTTTTCTTTCATTGACAAAACCAAAGGATCATCAAAATTCAAAATTGCTACTCCGTTGCTAGGAAGTTTTTCTATAATTTTTGCCTTCTCTTTTGCCAACGACGATAAGTTTGGATAAAATTCAATATGAGAAGGAACTTCTCCAATAGTAGTAATCAAACCAATATCTGGCTTAATAAAATCCATAAAATATTCAATATCTCCAGGTCGATCAGCGGCAAGTTCTAAAATCAAAATTTGAGGATAATTCTTGTCAAAAAAAACTAAATTCCAAATTGACTTCAAAAAAACTTTTAGCCAAAAAACAATTATTGGAGAAGTAATTTCTTTCCAATTTCCTAAAATCGCCAAAGGTACACCTAACTCATTATTATAATTTTTAGGAGTCGCTCGGCATCTTTTAAATTTTTTTAAAAGACAAAAAATTGCTTCTTTAGTTGAAGTTTTACCAACACTTCCAGAAACAACAATTACTTTTGGCTGATATTTTTTTAAGGTTTTTCTTGATATTTTCTTTAAAATAAATTTCAAAATTTTTTTCATCGCCTTATAATTCTAATTAAAATTTCATTAAAAATCAACTGACTTAAGTTGTCCTTGTTGATTTTAATGATAATTTTCTGTCTTTAATTTCCTTCTCAATGTTTTTTAACCTATCCTTGTTTAAATTCTAAATTCTTATTAGTTAATGGTTAAATATCAAATAAAAGTGAGCAGCTAATTTTTAAGTATTTTTTAAAACTCGAGCAATCCTAAAAGGTGTTTCTGTCCAATTTTAACTTTATTTTTCCTAAAACAAATACATCATAGTCATTTTTCAATCTCTTTATACACACAAAACTACAAAAAGAATATCAATCTTTGTTTTATAGACCGCTAAAGGTTTAAAAAACATAAAAAATCTCTATATGTATTTAATATTCCATTCTCTATAAAAGATATCTCAAATTTTTTGACAAAACTTTTATTTTTATTATTCTTAAAAAAGACATGGTTTTAGAAAATGCTTTTTTAACAATTTTTGAAGCAATCATTTTCGGTTTAATTCTGGGGTATTTTTTAAGAGAAATTTTAGCAAAAAAGCAAGCTCAAAGTTTAGAATCAAAGGTTAAAAAGATATTAGAAGAATCAAAAAAGAAAGCCCAAGAAACGATTTTAGAAGCAAAATCAAAAGCTCAAAAAATCATTGAAGAAGCACAGAAAGAAGAAAAAGAAAGAAAGAAATTTCTTTTCGAAACCGAAAAACGTCTTGAAAGAAAAGAAGAACTATTAGAAAAAAAATTTCAAAATCAAGAAAAACTCCAAAAAGAAATTGAAGAAGAAAGTAGAAGAATCAAGAACCTTAAAAAAGAAATTCAAAATTTTAAAGCAAAAATCATTGAAAAATTAGAAAAAGTTTCTAAAATGAGTCGAGAAGAAGCAAAAAAGCATCTTTTAGAAATAGTAGAAAAAAACATTAAACAAGATTTAATTGAAAGCGCCCATAAATTAGAAAAAGAAAGAAAAAAAGAACTTGAAAAAAAAGCGGCTCAAATTATGAGCGAGGCAATTCAAAGATTAACCAGAACCTATGTAAGTGAAATCACAACCACTGTTATTCCTTTACCAAACGATGAAATGAAGGGACGAATCATTGGAAAAGAAGGGAGAAATATTAAAACATTCGAAAATCTAACTGGAGTTGAACTTATAATTGATGAAACCCCAGAAACCGTCACCTTATCTTGTTTTGATCCCATAAGAAGAGAAGTGGCTCGAATTGCTTTAGAAAAATTAATAAAAGATGGAAGAATCCAACCGGCTCGAATTGAGGAAAAAATCGAGGAGGCAAAAAAAGAAGTATCTCAAAAAATAAAAGAATCAGGAGAAAATGCTTGTTATGAACTTGGAATTTATGATTTTCCAAAAGAAATTATTTTTCTTTTAGGCAGATTACATTATCGAACTAGTTTTGGACAAAATGTTTTACAACATTCAATTGAAGCAGCCCACCTTGCTTCAATGATTGCTTCTGAATTAAAATTGAATGTTGAAGTTGCAAAAAAAGCAGCTTTATTGCATGACATTGGAAAAGCATTGGACTTTGAAGTTGGTGGTGATCATATTGAAATTGGAAGAAGGGTTCTTGAAAAATATGGCATTGAAAAAGAAATAATCGAAGCTATGGAATCACACCATGAAACTTATCCTTTTGCTTCTCCTGAAGCATACGTAGTTGCAGCGGCAGAAGCAATTTCAGCGGCTCGGCCTGGAGCCAGAAAAGAAACAATTGAGCAATATCTTAAACGACTTCAAAGCCTCGAGAGAATTGCTACTTCTTTTGACGGTGTAAAAAAAGCATATGCAATCCGAGCTGGAAGAGAAATCAGAATTTTTGTAGAACCAGAAGTGATTGATGATTGGAAAGCATATAATTTAGCAAGAGAAATTGCTTCAAGAATCGAACAAGAATTAAAATACCCCGGAGAGATTAAAGTAGTTGTCATCAGAGAAACAAGAGCCATCGAATACGCTAAATAACAATAAAAAATACCAAATTGCTAATTGCTAAAAGCCAAACTGCCTGATAATAATGCCAACTGCCAACTGCTAAAAGCCAAATGCTTGTTAATAAAAAAACAATAATTAAAATCAAAAATGCCAACTGCCAACTGCTAAAAGCCAAATGCTTGTTAATAAAGGTCGCAAAAAAAATCTAATTAAAAAAATATTATGACAAAGCAAGAATTAATTGAAAAAGTTCAAAAAATAGGAGATTTTTCAAAAAAACAAGCAAAAGAAATTGTAGAAGGTATTTTCGAAAGTATTACAAATTCTTTAGCAAAAGGAGAAGAGGTTGCTATTCCTGGATTTGGAACTTTCAGAGTAGTTAAAAGACCAGCCCGAGAAGCAAGAAATCCTAGAACTGGAGAAAAAATTCGTGTCCCAGCAAAAGTGGTACCAAAATTCAGACCAGCAAAGGTATTAAAAGAAGCAGTAAAATAGAAAAAATATTTAAATTCTTTTGATTTCTCAAAAAACCCTTTCCGTTTTAAAATGGAAAGGGTTTTTTTGTTTTACATTCAATTTCTATAAATTAAACTAATCAACTATTTCAGCCATTGCCTCAAAATTACCATATACATCATCAATCAATTCTTGAATTTGAAAAGAAATTGAATTTAAATCAGAATCATCTTCTAAAGAAAAATTTTCAATGCCAATTTTTTTTAACTTTTCTTTTATTTCATTTAATTGAACATCTTTAATTTCTTTTTTATCTAAAGAATGTTTAAACACAAAAAGTAAAACTTCTTTTTTTAATAAATTTTTTGCAAAAACAATTTGACCATCGCTTAATTTTAAAAGATTTTCTAAAAGTTCTATTTTTGGAAAATTTTTTAAAGAATTCAGATCTTTTTTTATTTCTTTTAATCTTCGAGAGGCAATTTCAATAATTTTTTTATTATCAAAAATCTCAGTTAAATTTTTGGTCGATTTCTTTAATGGTTCTTTTCCGAGTCGTTTTTTTATTGCCTCCTGATGAATTAAAATTCCATTCTTCAAACCATCAATTTCTTCCAAAGAAAATGATTTTTTCAAAGCATCTCTTTGATCTGAATAAAATTCAATTTCTGAATTAACAAAATCTAAAGAACTAACAGCAAGATCTTTTAAAAATTCCGAAGAACTGGTAGAAAAAGAAAAGCCTTCTTGAGTCGAAGAAGAATTTAAAAACTCTTCAAAAAGATCTTTAGAATGATTTAAAGCTTTTAATTTAAAATCGATTACTTCTAAAAGAGCCTTCTTTTTTAATTCAATTTCTGTTGGTTTTTCAAAAGAAGGAAAAATTTCAATTATTTCTTTTAAAACATTTGGAATAGGCGAAGCAAGGGCAGTTTCATTTTTGCCAAAACTAAAGAAGCAAATTCCAACTAAAATAAAAATGGAAATGGTTTTAAGAATGTTCATATTAAATCCAAATCTTAAAACTAATTTAATCTCAAAACTCAAAGCATAAAAATTAAAGGGAATTAAAGAAATCCAAAATCCTAATTTCTAAATCCTAAACAAATTCAAAACTCAAATGTTCAAAATTCAAAATTTTAATTTCTTAATTTCGTTTTGAATTTTGCCCAATAACCACCAAAGGATATTGGGCAACCCAGAATCCTTTAGTGTTTCTGGGTTAAATTTTGATCATTTGGATTTGTTTAAAATTTAGGATGATTTAATTACTTTTGCGCTTTGCGCTGTGGTTCTGCGTTTTGCGCTTTACGCTTTGCGCTAAAATTAGTATTGAAAATTAATAATTGATAGTTTATTGTTTCTACAAATTTTTAAGGATTACTTGAAGTTTCTCTTCGCTTTTTTTATGAAATAAAACCTGCTCTTTAATGGTCTTTTTTTCTTTAGCAATTGCTTCTTTATTTAAACCAGAAAATTTAGGAGAAAAAGAACTTAAAAAAATAAAAGACAAAAACACCAAAACCATTCCAGCCGCTGCTAATACTGGTTTTAGTAAAGAAATTTCTGGCAAAAATCTTTTTTTACTAACTTGAAATTCAAAATTGATTTCTGGCAAAAGAACAGGGGGTTCGTCTTTAAACTCTTTTAATTTTTTTGCCAACAAAACTAAATCTTCATCTTTTTTTGAGACAGATATTTCTTTTAAAATTTCTTTCTCTAACAAATCAGCCCTTTTTCTTTCTTCTATTTTTTGTTTAAAAAATTTAATCATTGATAATTTAGAAATTTAAAATCTTCTTTAAGAATTTCCTTTAATTTTTTCAAAGCCCGGTATTGAATAATTCTTATTGCACCATCACTTTTTTTAAGAATCTTTCCTACTTCCTTTGAAGAAAGACCCTCAATAAATCTTAAAACAATAACTTCACTTTGAATTTCTGGAAGTTTTTTTAG